>DASWSO010000523.1:0-10033 GCA_036402635.1 Xanthobacteraceae bacterium | reverse complement strand
CAATGACAGCGTGATGCCGGAGAAGTAGATGAGCCGCGCGCCCAACAGGCTTTCGGCCACGCCCTGCCACTCGGGCAGCTCGAACAGCTCGCGCGCCGGTGATGTGTCGCGCCAGTAGTAGAACTGACGCTCGCCCTTCTTGTCGGTCTCGATCAGGTGCAGGCCCGGCATGCGGCCCGGTGCCTTCAGGATCAGGTCGGTGGCGATGCCTTCCGCCGCCGCCTGGTCGAGGATGCGGCGCGAGTAAGGGTCGTCGCCCAGCGCGGTCGCGTAGGCCACCTCCACGCCGGCACGTGCGAGATAGACGGCGGTGTTGAAGGTGTCGCCACCGAAGGCGAGCCCGTAGCGTCCGTCGTCGCCGCGGGCCAGTTCCACCATCACCTCGCCGACCGAGACGACGCGGGAATTGTTATCCGGCATTCCGACACTTCTTTCCGGTTCATTGCGGCGCGCGGGCGAAGCGCGACACCGGCAGCGACGATAGCCGGATTGCGCCGCTAAAGCACGCCCGCCGGCTCGGCGCGGCCGGGCGAAACCTCGATCAGGTCGGCGCGCGGCGCGATATCGGAGAACGCGGCCGGATCGGCTCCGGTCATCCAGACCTGCGAGCCGATCTGCTCCAGCCGGTCGTAGAGCGCGCGCCGCCGCGCCGGGTCGAGGTAGGCAACGACGTCGTCCAGCAGCAGCACCGGCGCGGTCCGCCGCATGGCGGCGATGAAGCCGGCATGCGCCAGGATCAGCGCAATCAGCATCGCCTTCTGCTCGCCGGTGGATGCATCCGCCGCCGGGATGTTTTTGCCCGGATAGATCACCCGCAGGTCGCTGAGATGCGGGCCGTCGAGGGTGCGGCCGGCGGCGGCGTCACGCGCGCGGTTTGCTCGCAGCGCGGCGCGGTAGCGGTCCTCCACCTCGAGCGCCGGCAGCGCTTCGAGCTCGGCTTCCATCCAGCCGGCGAGCGAGACGTGCGCCGACGGGAACACCGTGTCGGCCTCGCGCCGCGCCAGCGCCTCTCCGAGCCGCCGCACCGTGTCGGCCCGCCCGGCCGCCACCGCGACGGCGAGTTCGGCGGTCTCGTGCTCGACCGCGTCGAGCCAATGCGGATCCGGGCTCGGCTCCTCCAGCAGGCGGTTGCGGGCGCGCAGGCTGCGCTCCAGCCCGTTGACGCGGGCACCGTGCGATGCGTCGGCGGCGAGCGCCAGCCGGTCGACGAAGCGGCGGCGATCCGACGCCGGGCCGCTGAACAAGCCATCCATCGCCGGCACCAGCCACACCACCGTGAGATGGTCGACGAACGCGGTGGCGGAGGACACCGGCTCGCGGTCGATACGGCATTTGCGCGCCTCGCCTTCGCGCGCCGCCGCGCCGGGCGGCTCGATGCCGGTGCCGAGCGTCGCCAGCCCGAGCCCGCCTTCGACCTCCGCCGAAATCGCCCACGAGCCGTCGGCATCGGTGCAGGCCACCTCATCCAGCGTCGCCCGTCGCAGGCCGCGGCCGGGGGCGAGCAGCGAAATCGCTTCCAGGAGGTTGGTCTTGCCGGCCCCGTTCGGGCCGACCAGCACCACCGGCCGCTCGCCCACCGCGATCTGCAGTGCGCGGTAGCTGCGGAAATTGCTCAGCGTCAGCCGGCGGATGCGGGCAGGAGTCATTCAGACGGTCTTACCGTCATTCCGCGGGGCGCGTCAGCGCGAAGCCGGAATGATACGGTAGCGCTACACCCGCATCGGCATGAGGACGTAGAGCGCGCCGCCACCGGCGCCGTCCTGGATCAGCGTCGGCGAGCCCGGATCGGCGAGCTTGAGCACCGCGGTCTCGCCGTCGATCTGCGCCGCGATGTCGAGCAGGTAGCGAGAGTTGAAGCCGATATCGAGCGGGTCGCCGTCGTACTCGACCTCCAGTTCCTCGGCGGCGCTGCCGGAATCCGGATTGGTGACCGACAGCAGCAGCCGCGTGCCCGACAGCGACAGCTTGACGGCGCGGCCGCGCTCGCTCGACACGGTGGAGACGCGGTCGACCGCCGCCTCGAAGTCGCTCTTGTCGACCTTCATCTCCTTGTCGTTGGCGAGCGGGATCACCCGCCCGTAATCCGGGAAGGTGCCGTCGATCAGCTTCGAGGTCAGCGTCATCTCGCCGATCGAGAACCGGATCTTGTTCGTCGAGAGCTCGATCGCGACCTCCGCCTCGCCGTTCTCGATCAGCCGCTGCAGCTCGTTGACGGTCTTGCGCGGCACGATCACGCCCGGCATGCCGGCCGACCCCTCCGGCGCGGCGAACTCGTATTGCGCCAGCCGGTGCCCGTCGGTCGCCACGGCGCGCAGTGTCGGCGTGTCGTTGGAGGGCGGCACGTGCAGGTAGATGCCGTTGAGGTAGTAGCGCGTCTCCTCGGTCGAGATCGCGAACTGGGTCTTGTCGATCAGCCGCTTCAACGAATTGGCCGGGACGCTGAAACGGTGCGTCATCTCGCCGGCGGCGAGGTCGGGGAAATCGCTCTCCGGCAGCGTCTGCAGCGTGAACCGCGAGCGCCCGGCGCGGATCGCCAGGCTGGCGCGGTCGCCGAGCGCCTCGATCGCCACCTGCGAACCGTCCGGGAGCTTGCGCACGATCTCATAGAACATGTGCGCCGGCACCGTGGTGGCGCCGGTGGCGCCGATCTCGGCCGCGATCGGCTCGGTCACTTCCAGATCGAGGTCGGTCGCCTTCAGGCTGAGCTTGGAGGAGGCCGCCCGCACCAGCACGTTGGCCAGGATCGGAATCGTGTTGCGGCGCTCCACCACGCGGTGCACGTGGCCGAGCGACTTCAGCAGCTCCGTGCGTTCGACGGTGACCTTCATGTTTCGAAACCCCGTTCGGCCGGGGTCTTGAGCCCCTCACGTGGCAGTCCGGCCGGACTGCGGAAAGTGGCCCGGCCTCGCCACTTAGGCAAGGCCGGGCCGCCGCCCCCGCCCGGTTTTCCAGCGTCGGCGCGCTTTCGGCCTCCGCTCACTCCAGCAGCATGCGCTTGAGGACGTCGATCTCGTCGGCCAGCGCCTGATCCTTGTCGGCCAGCGACTCGATCTTGCGGACCGCGTGCAGCACGGTCGTATGGTCGCGGCCGCCGAAGCGCCGTCCGATCTCCGGGAGCGAGCGCAAGGTCAGCATCTTGGCAAGGTACATCGCGATCTGGCGCGGCCGCACCACATTGGCGGTGCGGCGCGAGGACAGCATGTCGGCGCGGCTGACGTTGAAGTGGCGCGCCACCATACGCTGGATGTCCTCGATCTTGACCCGCTTCGGCTCCTGCGGGCGGATCAGGTCGCGCACCGCCAGTTCCGCCATATCCATGGTCACCGGCTGGCCGGTGAGCTTGTTGTGGGCCAAGAGCCGGTTGAGCGCGCCGTCCAGGTCGCGGCCGTTATGCGTGATGGTGCGGGCGATGAAGCTGAGCACCGGCGCCGGCACGTCGAAGCCGGCGTGCCGCGCCCGCGCCGCGCCGACGCGGGCGCGCAGGATCGCCAGCCGCAGCTCCTCGTCGAGCAGCCCGATCTCCACCACCAGGCCGCCGGCCAGCCGCGAGCGGACGCGGTCGTCGAGGCTCTCGAGGTCGGACGGCGGCCGGTCGCCCGCCACCACCACCTGCCGGCCGGAATCCACCAGCGCGTTGAGGGTGTGACAGAATTCAGCCTGGGTCGATTTGCCCTGCAGGAACTGCAGGTCGTCGATCACCAAGACGTCGATGCCGCGCAGCGCATCCTTGAAGGCGAGTGCGGTCTGCGTCTTCAGCGCGGACACGAACCCGTACATGAACTTCTCGGCGGTGAGATAGAGCACCTTTCGGTCATGGGCGCCGCCCGCCCAGGCGATCGCTTGCAACAGGTGCGTCTTGCCGAGCCCGACCCCGGCGTGGACGTAGAGCGGGTTGAACATGATGTTATCGCCGCGCTTGGCGGTCGCTACCTGCCGGGCCGCCGCATGGGCGAGGCTGTTGGAGTTGCCCAACAGGAAGGTGTCGAAGGTGAGCCGCGGGTCGAGCGGCGAGCCGCCGTGGGCCTCGCTGGGTGCGGCCGCAAACGGCGTCCGGCGTGCTTCCCCGTCGGTTGCGGCGAGGCGCGGCTCGCGCCCCGCGCCGGCGCCATTCTCGCACTTCGGCTTGGCGCCGGAGCCGCGCACCGCCGAGCGAACCACCAGATCGATACGCTTGACGGTAGCATCCTCGGCCTGCCAGCAGGTCAGCACGCGCTCGGCATAATGCGCCAGTATCCAGCTCTTCAGGAAGCGGGTCGGCACCGACAGCCGCACCGCGTCCACCTCCGTCTCCTCCCATTCCATGCGGGCGAACCAGCTCGAAAAGATATCTTCGCCGACCTCCGTGCGGAGCCGGCGCTTGACGCGGCTCCAGCGGCTGTCGTCCTGCCGGGCGACCGCAGCGTCGGCTGCAGAGTCCGACTCGCGCAACGACAAGTCGTAATAGGCCTCGGCAGCGGCATCATGTTTGAGCATGGTGGGCTCTCTGTGCATCGGTGTGTCAAAAGGTCAGGCCGGGCCGCGCGCGATACGCCGCGCCGCCGCAAACCGGGTCAGCTGTGATGGTGATGAAACGAAGCGCCGCTAGCGCGGCGGCGGGCCCGCGGGACCTACTCCGACCGGCTTGCGCCGGGACGACAGGACCGGGCTGCTGCCGGCCCTGCGGCGGTTAGGATCTACGCTCAATGGAAGCCGCAAGATGTCGAAATCAGCCAAGCCATCGTCCCAAAAAGACATAGTGCCCCCTTAGCCGTCGCCCGCATGAGCAATGGCTCTTCTACTTTTCGCAGTTGTCGTCAGGAATTCCCGAGCGTACGCGAGAACTCAAAATAGTCAGCAAGTAAGCTGGCTATCTTCGGGATAAGCACGACTTCATGTGTACTTATGAAATCGCTCGCGTTCAGCCATGTCTTTTCCCCAGTCGCCGCTCTGAAGATGCGAGTACGCAGTTCTCTTTAAGAACTTGCCGCATCAAGACGAGGCCGACGATACACCCGCACCTTGGGAGGTCAATCCCGGATTCGTCCGCGGTCGACCGCGGCGCAGGGTTCCGAAATGCCGGCGGCGCGCTCTAAGCCTTTGCGAAGGGGACAACGGTTTGATAGCGCGCACAGAATCTTGGGTGTTGCCGAATCAGCCCAGGGGGGAACCCGGGTCCAAACATTTAAAAATCCTTTAACAAGTTTGTGACACGCCGGCACCATTCCCAGGTGCTCACCCGCGCTTTCATCATAACACCTTGGGGACGCTTGCGATTTTTTGTGCGGCTTGCGTGGGTAACCCGACATGCCGGCGGTCGAGTGTGGCTCAAAGGGGCCGGTGCGCGACCCCCTTCCGGCCCTGGCCACTACTGGCGCAAAGCTGCAACTGTGCCGTCTCCGCCACGAAAGCAGCGCCACGGCCACGGTCGGCGCGGGGTCGGGAGCACGACCGATGCGCGATACGCCGCTAACCGGGGGCCGCTTCACCGGTCATCCCGCGGTGCTGCCGTTCCCCTTTGTGGGCCACCTGCGCTACACCGCGCCGACCGATCCGCGGCTACCCGTAAGAGAGACGGCGTGACCACCCTCCCCGCCACACGCATCCTGCAGGCCGGCCCGGCAGCCACCCAGGCGGCGGTGTCGATCCTGCGCGCCGGCGGGCTGGTCGCCTTCCCGACCGAGACCGTCTACGGCCTCGGTGCCGATGCTCACAATGGCGAAGCCGTCGCCCGGCTGTATGCGGCCAAGGGGCGGCCCTCATTCAACCCGCTGATCGCGCATGTCGCAGACAAGGCCGCCGCGGAGGCGCTGGGCGTGTTCGATGCGACGGCCCACGAGCTGGCGGCGGCGTTCTGGCCGGGTCCGCTCACCCTCGTGCTGCCGCAGCGCGCCGGGCCCCAGGTCGCCGCGCTTGCCACCGCCGGCCTGGACACCATCGCGCTGCGGGTGCCGGCGCATCCGGTCGCGCACGCCATTCTGGACGCGTTCGGCGGCCCGGTCGTGGCGCCTTCGGCCAATCGCTCCGGTCACGTGTCGCCCACCACGGCGGCGCATGTCGTGCACGACCTGGACGGGCGGATCGACCTGGTGCTCGACGCAGGTCCCACGATGGTGGGGCTGGAATCGACCGTCGTCGCCTGTGTGGGCGCCGCTCCGGTCCTGCTGCGGCCCGGCGGACTCGCGCGCGAGGCGATCGAGCGGGTGCTGGGCAGGTCTCTGCTCGAGCCGGCTGACCAGGACGACGCCGCGCCGCGCGCGCCCGGCATGCTGGCGTCGCATTACGCCCCGCGCGCCCGGCTACGGTTGAACGCGACCGAGTTGCGCCCCGGCGAGGCTTTGCTGGCGTTCGGCGCGACCTTGCCCACCGACGGGACCGCCATGGTGCTGAACCTCTCGGCTTCCGGCGATCCGGTCGAAGCCGCCGCAAGCCTGTTCTCGCACCTGCGCGCGCTCGACGCGTCGGGGGCGCCGGCGATCGCCGTCATGCCGGTTCCGGCGCACGGGCTCGGCGAGGCCATCAACGACCGGCTGCGCCGCGCCGCCGCGCCGCGGGTGTGAGGTTGTCGAACCGGCACCTCAAGCTTAGGCTCTCCTCCTGCGGAATGCGGGTTGCAGGAATCGCGAGATGACGACCGCCAAGCCGAACGTCTGGAACCACGGCGCACGTACACCGTCTGATCCTGGCGACGCGCAACGTGCGCGATTTCACCGACCTGGCGGTCACGGTTTATAACTCCTGGACCGACCAAACCCACGCAGTGGACAGCACATGACCCGCACCGCACTGGCTGCGGTCAAACCCGACCTGCTCGCCCGCTTCGCCGCCATCGTCGGCGACAAGCATGCGATCGGCGATGCCGCCGAGCAGGAGCCGTATCTGATCGAGATGCGCGAGCTCTATCGCGGGCGCACGCCGCTGGTGCTGCGCCCCGGCTCGGTCGAGGAGGTCGCCGCCATCCTGCGGCTCGCCAACGAGACCGGCACCGCGATCGTGCCGCAGGGCGGCAATACCGGCTTGGTGGGCGGGCAGATCCCGCACGAGAGCGGCCGTGAGCTGGTGCTCTCGCTCAAGCGGCTCGACCGCATCCGCGAAATCGACCCGACCTCCAACACCATGACCTGCGAGGCCGGCGTGATCCTGCAAAAGGCGCAGGAGGCCGCGGCCGCGGTCGACCGGCTGTTTCCGCTCTCGCTCGGCGCCGAGGGGAGTTGCACCATCGGCGGCAACCTCTCCAGCAATGCCGGCGGCACCGGCGCGCTCGCCTACGGCGTCGCCCGCGATCTCGTGGTCGGGTTGGAAGTCGTGCTGGCCGATGGCCGCGTCTGGCGCGGGCTCAACAAGCTCAAGAAGGACAATACCGGCTACGACCTGAAGAACCTCTTTGTCGGCGCCGAAGGCACGCTCGGCGTGATCACGGCGGCGGTGCTGAAGCTGTTTCCGCGCCCGCGCAGCCGCGAGACCGCCTGGATCGGCCTGGCTTCGCCGGAGGCGGCGCTGACGCTGCTGACGCTGGCGAAAGAGCGTGCCGGCGATTGCATCACCGGCTGCGAGCTGCTGCCGCGGCGCGGGCTCGACTTCGTGCTGCGGCACGGCTCCGGCACCCGCGATCCGCTGGCTGCGCCGCATGACTGGTACGTGCTGCTGGAGCTGTCGTCGCCGGCGGCGAGCGGCTTACGCACGACGCTCGAGGACGTGCTCGGCGCCGCCTTCGAGGCCGGCGCGATCGCCGACGCGGCGATCGCCGGCAGCCTGGAGCAGGCGCGGACCTTCTGGCGGCTGCGCGAAGTTTTGGCGGAAATCCAGAAGCACGAGGGCGGCTCCATCAAGCACGACGTGTCGGTCCCGGTCGCGGCGGTGCCGCAGCTCATCGCCGAAGGCTGCGCCGCCGTCGAGGCGCTGATCCCTGGCGCGCGCCCGGTGCCGTTCGGCCACCTCGGCGACGGCAACATCCACTTCAACATCAGCCAGCCGGTGGGCGCCGACAAGGCGGAATTCCTGGCGCGCTGGGAAGAGGTGAACACCGTCATCCACGGCATCGTGGCGCGGCTTTCCGGCTCGATCTCGGCCGAACACGGCATCGGCCAGCTCAAGCGCCACCTGCTGGCGGACGTGAAGGACCCGGTGGGCTATGCGTTGATGCGCTCGCTCAAAGGCACGCTCGATCCCAACGGCATCCTCAATCCCGGCAAGGTGCTGTGAATGGCGAACGAGCCGGGCGCGCTGACGATCGCGGAACTGCAGGACGCCGACGTCGCGGCCTTGATCGGGCTATGGGAGCGCTGCGGGCTGACGCGGCCGTCGAACGATCCGCGCGCCGACATCGTGCTGGCGCAGCGCGGACCGAATTCGATCATCCTGGTCGGCAAGGCCGACGGCGCGCTTTGCGCCACCGTCATGGTCGGCCACGACGGCCATCGCGGCTGGCTCTACTACCTCGCGGTCGAGCCGCAACAGCAAGGGCGCGGGCTCGGCAGCCGCATCACCCGCGCCGCCGAGGAATGGCTGAAGCTGCGCGGCATCCGCAAGGTCGAGCTGATGGTGCGGCCGGAGAACGACAAGGTGCAGGGCTTCTATGCGTCGCTCGGCTACACCGTGGAGCCGCGCGTGCTGATGACCAAATGGCTCGACGGCCGCAAGCCGACACCGTGACGTTCGTCCACTCTCCGTCATTCCGGCCGGGCACGCGGGAGAGCCGCAATGATGGCCGATGGAGTTGTCGCCTTCGGACGGATGCTTAGCTCGTCTTCTCCAAATCCGCTTCCAGCATGCGGCGCAGTTCCGGAGTCACTTCCGGCGTGACGCCGAACCACAGCGAGAAGCCGCGCACCGCCTGGTGCAGCAGCATGCCGAGACCGTCGGCGGTGTCGAGGTCGAGCCGCTCCGCCTGCTTCAGCAGTTCGGTGCGCAGCGGCGCGTAGACGGTGTCGCAGACGACGGCGCGGCTCGGCAGCGGCGAGAGATCGATGGTCAATTCCGGCTGCCCGGTCATACCAAGCGAGGTGGTGTTGACCACGAGCCCGGACGCCGCCAGCGCGTCGCCGACTTCGTCCCACGCGCGCGCATGCACGCGCTCGCCGAAGCGCTCGCGCAGCGCCAGCGCCTTCTCGCGCGACCGGTTGACGACGAAGATGCGGCCGACGCCGCGTTCGATGAGGCCGAAGATCACCGCGCGCGCGGCGCCGCCGGCGCCCAGCACGGTCGCGGTGCGCAAGCCCGAATCCCACTGCTTCACCGCGACATCGAGATTGCCCAAAAAACCTTCGACGTCGGTGTTGGTGGCGCGCAGTGTCGCGCCGTCGAGCCAGAGCGTGTTGGCGGCGCCGACCGCGCGGGCGCGGGCGTCCGCTTCGGCGAGCGCCAGCACCGCTTCCTTATGCGGCAGCGTGACGTTGGCGCCGACATAGCCGCGGCCGCCGAGGTTGTGGAGGAAATGCGCGAGTTGCTCGGGCGCCACCGGTTCGCGGCGGTAATCGCCGCCGATGCCGTGCTGCGCCAGCCAGTAGTTATGGATCAGCGGCGAGCGCGAATGCGCCACCGGCCAGCCGATCACGCAGGCGGCGCGGATTGCGTCGGACAAGAAATTGGCTCCGGAAAGATCGTGCGGTGCGGAACTCTACTATGCACCGCGCGCCGCTCGGGTTCCATCGCCGACGCGCAATGCGGCTGTCCTGAAACGCGAAACCCGCCAAGGGATCACTCCCCGGCGGGCTGGTGCCTTCGCCCGACCTGACCGCGCCTCCCAGTACATCCGTGGTAAGGCTGCAGCCGAAACTGTCGGGCGACTGCTTGGGCACATATAGGCGTGCTTCGCGACATTACAATGACAGCGGCGCCGTCTGGTTCCGATTGCAGGCGCGGGAACGAGATATTGCCGACGCCTGGAATACGGTGGGCACGCTGCGCTCCTGGTCCGGCCTGCGGCCGGCCGAGCGCATGCTTTGACCACCCTACAGCTGCAGGTCCGGTCGCGTTACATCCTTCGAGGCCCGCGCGAGCGCGCGGGCACCTTCAGGATGGCGGGGAAAATGTCCGAGCGCGTAGCCCCGCTGAAGCG
>DASWSO010000522.1:0-6393 GCA_036402635.1 Xanthobacteraceae bacterium | reverse complement strand
CGGCCCTGCCAGTAGCCGGCACGCGCCAGCGCGATCGGGCTGCGGGTGCCGCCTTGCGCGATGGTGGCGAAGTGGCCCATCGCGGTCGCCGGATCGTTGAGGAAGCGCAGCGCGATCCAGCCGGCGGTGAACGGCTGCTCGGCGCGGTAATTACCCTTCTCGGGGCGTGCGGCGTCGCGCGCGATGCGGTAGGCGGCCTGCACGTTGCCGGCATCGAGCAGCTTGCGGGCGATCAGCCGCCGCTCGACCCACCACTCGTTGGTGTCGATGATGGACTCCGGATCGCGCGGCGCCGACAGCATCAGCTGCGCGGCTTCCTCGACGCGGTCCTGTCGGCGCAGCCACTGGATGCGGCTGAAGGTGTAGCCGGCGTCGCTGCGGGCCGAGGCCGGCACCGCTTCGAGCAGGGCGCCAGCCTTGCCGTCCTTGTCGCTGACAGCGATGCGCGCCTGCGCGATCGCGACCTGATCGCCGCCCAGACGCCGCGCCGCCCGCAACGCGGCGTCGCTGTCCTCGGCATAGAGGCGGCGGTCCATGCGGGCCTTGTGGTCGGCGCGCGTGAGAAGCTCGCCGAAGCTCTCCAGCACTTGGGTCTCGAGCTCGGCGGACAGCGGATCCTGCCGCCACGCCTCGCGCACGAATTCCTGCGCCTGCGCGCGGTCGCCGTCCGTCAGCAGCGCGCGCGCGGCCGCCAGCTTGCCCTTCGCGCTCGCCGGCGAGCGCTGCGAGAAGAATGCGAACACGGTGCCGGCATCGCGCTTCTCGTGCCAGAGCTGGCCCTCGGCGCGGCGCCGCAGCATGCCGACGCTCGGCCAGCTCGGATTGGCGTTGATGAAGGCGACATAGCGGGCGAAGCTCGCCTCGTTATCGTCGGCGCGCAGGATTGCCCACTCGATCAGCTTCTGCGCGGCGGCGTCGCGGATCTGCGCCTTGCGCTCGCTGGCGGCCGAGGTCTTGCCGCTGCGGGCGAGCGCGATCGCCTCCTTGACGGAGTCGATATCGGCGCCCGAGAGCGCGGCGGCGGGCGCGTAGGAGAGCGGGCCGACCGAGCGGGTGGGCGCCGGCTCGTCGGACGACTCGGTCGCGGCGGTGGCGAGCGGCATCGGCACCGCGGCCGCATAAGTCGCGCCGGGCGCCGTGAGCTTGGCGCTGCCGGCCGGTCGGATCGGCGGCAGCGGAACCGGCTTCGCGAGCTTCTTCGCGGCGGGTTTTCCGGCTGGCGCCTTGGCCGACTTCTGGTCCTTGGGGGATTTCTGATCCTTGGCGGCGGGCTTGGCCGCAGTGCCCTGCGCCGCGGGCTTTCCCGACACCGGCTTAGCTGCCTTGTCGCTGCCCGCCTTGGTGTTTTTGTCGTCGGCCTTGGATTTGCCGGGGGCCGGCTTCGCGGCCTCGGCCTGCTCGTCCTTGGTTTTTCCGAGGGCATGCGGGGAGGCCGCCAGCAGGGCGGCGCAGGCCAAAACGGAGATCGTGGCGAGTCGGGCGCGTGTCGATCCGGTCATTTCGTCCTGCGTCGGCCACAACGAAGGGGGACGGCCGCGTTCGGTTGAGAACCCGACCGTTTTCCGCCGATACCGTTGATGAACCGCTAATCTCCCCGTACTTCCCGTATCTTATCGCCGAAAACCGCGGCAAAAGCGGGGCACCGCCGCGCCGCCTCGACATGCGGCGGTGGACGTTCACGAAGCCCCGCAAACGCGATAAGATGCCGGAAATCACCGCGCCGGGCGGTCGACCAGCCCTTGAGGATTGCGCCATGACTGCGAAGACGAAGTTCCGCGGGTCGTTTACCGCGCTGGTGACGCCATTTAGCAACGGTTCGCTGGACGAGCGGGCGTTCCGCGATTTCGTCAACTGGCAGATTGCCGAGGGCACCAACGGGCTCGTTCCGGTCGGCACCACCGGCGAGAGCCCGACGCTCTCCCATGACGAGCACCAGCAGGTGGTCGAGTGGGCGATCGAGGAAGCCCGCGGCCGTGTCCCGGTGGTTGCCGGCGCCGGCTCCAACTCCACCAAGGAGGCGATCGGGCTCGCGCAGCACGCCGAAAAGGCCGGCGCCGATGCGGTGCTGGTGGTCACCCCCTACTACAACAAGCCGACGCAGGAAGGGATGTACCAGCACTTCAAGGCGATCAACGACGCGATCGGGATTCCGATCATCATCTACAACATCCCGCCGCGCTCCGTGATCGACATGTCGGTTGAGACGATGGCGCGGCTGTTCGAGCTGTCCAACATCGCCGGCGTGAAGGACGCGACCGCCAACGTGGTGCGCACCTCGCAGCAGCGCGCCGCCATGGGCGAAGACTTCAACCAGCTCTCCGGCGAGGACGCGACCGTGCTCGGCTTCATGGCGCATGGCGGCCACGGCTGCATCTCGGTGACATCCAATGTCGCGCCGCGGCTCTGCGCCGAGTTCCAGGGCGCCTGCTTGCGCGGCGATTTCAATGCCGCGCTGCAGCTGCACGACAAGCTGATGCCGCTGCACACGGCGCTGTTCGTCGAGACCAATCCGGCGCCGGCGAAGTACGCGCTCTCGGTGCTCGGCAAGTGCGCCGAGACGGTGCGGCTGCCGATGGTGCCGGTCTCCGACAAGACCAAGGCGCTGGTGCGCGACGCCATGGTGCATGCCGGCTTGATCAATTGAGTCGAGGCTGCGCTCCGGCCCGGTCGCCCAGCAGCATATTCGAGGGATTTACGGCGACATTACAGAACCCAATCCGGCCGCCGCCAAGCGGGGATTGCGGTATGTTCTCGTTTATGAAGTCCGGCCCGACAACAATGAGATTGCGGTGATTGCAGTGTTCCACGGCGCCCAGGATCGTGGACACGCGCCCGCATCTCGCGAGTAAAAAAACATGGCCCCCAAAACCGAACCCAATTTCAAGGTCGTCGCCGACAATCGCAAGGCGCGCTTCAACTATTCGATCGGCGAGACGTTCGAGGCCGGCATTGCGCTCACCGGCACCGAGGTGAAATCGCTGCGCGACGGCAAGGCGACGATCGCGGAAGCGTTCGCCGGTCCGCGCGGCGGCGAGCTGTGGCTGTTCAATTCCAACATCCCGGAATACCTGCAGGCCAACCGCTTCAATCACGCGCCGAAGCGGCCGCGCAAGCTGCTGCTGCACGCCCGCCAGATCGCCAAGCTGGTCGGCGCGGTCGAGCGCGAGGGCATGACGGTGGTGCCGCTGAAGCTCTATTTCAACGAGAGGGGCCGCGCCAAGGTGGAGCTCGCGCTCGCCAAGGGCAAGCAATTGCACGACAAGCGCGAGACCGAGAAGAAGCGCACCTGGGATCGCGAGCGCAGCCGGCTGCTGCGCGACCGCGGCTAGCGCTCCTCCGCTGCTTTGGAGTCCATTGCAATGAGCCTCCCGGTAAAGTTCGACCATTGCGTCGTCCACGTCGCCGAGTGGGAGCGCTGCAACGCGTTTTATCGCGATGTGCTCGGAGCCGAGGTGATCGAGCGGCCGAACGGCGGCTTCGCCTACCGCTTCGGCGACACGCAACTGAACCTGCACGGTCCGGGCGTGCAGCCGGCCGAGGTCGCGCGGCTGCCGGTGCAGCCGGGAAACAGCGACCTCTGCTTCGAGTGGAAGGGGCCGATTGCGGACGCGATCGCGCACTTGGCACGTCATCGCATCGCAGTGGAGCGGGGCCCGATGCGGCGCAACGGCGCGCGCGGCGACGGCACCAGCGTCTACTTCCGCGATCCCGACGGCTCGCTGATGGAGTTCATCTCCTATCAGCAGACTGCGTGAGGCTGGACCGCCGCTCTCCCGCGCCGCATGCTGACGGCGCTTCGCTGGAGACCCGCGCCATGGACGTTCCGCACAATCCGCTCGTGCTTCCGCCCGACCTGCCGGTCCCGGCCGACGACGGCGCCGCGCGCCACCTGACCGGCCGCAAGCTGCCGGACTTGGCGCTGCCGTCGACCGGCGGCGGCTCGGTCAATCTGGCGCGGCTGCCGGGGCGGACCATCGTCTATGGCTATCCGCGCACCGGCCAACCCGGGCAGCCGCTGCCGGACGGCTGGGACGCGATCCCGGGCGCCCGCGGCTGCACCCCGCAATCCTGCGGTTTTCGCGATCACCATGCCGAGCTCAAGGCGCTCGGCGTGGCGCATTTATTCGGGCTGTCGACGCAAGACACCGACTACCAGCGTGAAGCAGCAGAGCGGCTGCACCTGCCGTTTCCGATCCTGTCGGACGCCGCGCTGCAGCTCACCCAAGCGCTCGACCTGCCGACCTTCGAGGTCGCCGGGATGACGCTGATCAAGCGTCTCGCCCTCGTCATCGACGACGGCACGATCAGCAAGGTGTTCTATCCGGTGTTTCCGCCGGACCGGAGCGCCGAGGAGGTGGTGGCCTGGCTGCGGTCGGAAGCGAGGTGAGCGCGCAGCGCGACGAACACGTCGCGGAACATCTTTGGCGTCAGCACGCCGGTGTTCGTGTTGAGGCGCGAGCAGTGGTAGCTGTCGAACAGCGTCGTGGTGTCGAACGCATGCGCGGCGCCGTGGGCGAAGCGCGCCGCCGACGGCCGCCGGCCGAGCGCCACCAGCACGCTGTCATGCGCGATGCGGCCGAGCGCGACGATGGCGCGTAGATTGGTCATCTCGTCCAGCGCCCCGGTTAGGAAGCGGCGGCAGGTGGCGATCTCGCCGGGTGTCGGCTTGTTGCCGGGCGGAACGCAGCGCACCGCATTGACGATCCGACAGTCGGTCAGCACCAGTCCGTCGTCCGGGCGCGCCGCGTAGGTGCCCTGCGCGAACCCGATCTCCAGCAGCGTCGCGTAGAGCAGGTCGCCGGCATAGTCGCCGGTGAACGGCCGGCCGGTGCGGTTGGCGCCGCGCAAGCCCGGCGCCAGGCCGACGATGGCGACGCGGGCGTCGGCCGGGCCGAAGCACGGCACCGGCGCGTTGAACCAGTGCGGCTCGCGCGCGCGCGCGGCCTCACGGAATTCGACCAGCCGGGGACAGAGCGGGCAGTCGCGTCCCGGCTCGGGCGACGCCGGGGGCACGGCGGCGGTCAATCCTCGAACTCGTCCTCGTCGTTCGCCATCGCCCGTTGCGGCGTCGCGCTGCGCTGCAGGAATTGCGGCGTGTGCCGCGGCTCGCGATCGCCGCGGGGTTCGCGCGGCTCACGCGGCGTCCGCTCGGCCGGATCGCGGCCGATCTTGCTCTGCAGCTCCACGATGTCGAGGAACACGTCGGCCTGGCGGCGGAGTTCGTCCGCCACCATCGGTGGCTGGGTCGAGGTGGTGGACACCACCGTCACCCGCACGCCCTTGCGCTGCACCGCCTCCACCAGCGAGCGGAAATCGCCGTCCCCGGAGAACAGCACCATCTGGTCGATGTGCGGGGCGATCTCCATCGCGTTGACGGCGAGCTCGATGTCCATGTTGCCTTTCACCTTGCGGCGTCCGGTCTGGTCCACGAACTCCTTGGTGGCCTTGGTGACCACCGTGTATCCGTTGTAGTCGAGCCAATCGATCAGCGGGCGAATCGACGAGTATTCCTGGTCCTCGATCACCGCCGTGTAGTAAAACGCACGCAACAGGTACCCGCGCGACTGGAATTCCCGCAGCAGGCGCTTGTAGTCGATATCGAAACCGAGCGATTTGGCGGTCGCGTAGAGGTTCGCGCCGTCTATGAATAAGGCAATTTTTTCAAGTTGTTGAGACATGTGTTCTCTCGTTATTGAAATCCTCAGCCAGGCCGACCGGCCGGCCCGAAATTGCGCGAGGCGAACCTGTCCGCGGTCGCAAACTCTCGACCCGGCAACCGGATCGCCCATGCCATAAACGGGCAGCGGGGATTTAGTTCCTTGCTGCCCTAACAGAGGTCGCGAGGAGCGCCAAGCGCAAATTTGCCTTGCACTTGCGTGTCCCGGGATATACCTCAGCGGGACTTCCGAAAACCCCGTTTGCCGCAGGAGTGGGCGAGCCCATGGCCCGAGTCACCGTCGAGGATTGCATCGATAAGGTTGAGAACCGGTTCGAGCTGGTGTTGCTGGCCGGCCACCGCGCCCGGATGATCTCGTCGGGCGCAACGATCACCCTCGACCGCGACAACGACAAGAACCCGGTGGTCGCGCTGCGCGAGATCGCCGAGACCAGCGTGTCGCCGGAAGACCTCAAGGAAGACCTCATCCATTCTCTGCAGAAGTACGTCGAAGTCGATGAGCCGGAACCCCAATCCGTGCCGCTGATCGGTGCGGGGGGAGCCAGCGTCGACGCCGACGATACCGAGGTCGTGCCGGAGCGCATGACCGAGGAAGAGCTGCTCAAGGGCCTGGAAGGGCTCACCCCGCCGGAAGAGCAGCCCGAGGAGGAAGAGTAGGCCCGGCCGTCCTCCGCAACCCTAAGAGGTTCGTGCTCGGATCGGCGCTGCCGCAGCCG
>DASWSO010000521.1:0-5449 GCA_036402635.1 Xanthobacteraceae bacterium | reverse complement strand
GGTGAGGTCGAGCCCGTCGGCGAGCGGCGCGCGCATCGCCTCGATCTCGGCCGCCACGCCGGCGACGCTTTCGCCGTAGCGCGCATAGGGCACGCATTCGCCGCGGCCGACGAACGTGCCGTGCCGGAGTTCGGCAACGACGACCTCCGCATGGGTGCGCGAGCCGCGCGAGATGGTGAAGGAACCGGCGACCGGATAACGCTCGGTCTTGATCGCGAGACTGACAGACATGCGACGGTTAAAGCGCGCGGAGGCGGGGCCGGCAACAGGCCACTCGCCGCGTCACGCCCGGGCTTGACCCGGGCATCCACCCAAAACCGCGCCGGCGACTCTTTGGATGGCTTGCCGAGTCAAGCCCGGCAATGACCAGAAGAGCCGAAATCGGGACTGATCTGGCGCTACTCCAGCCGCCCCGCCGCGTGGGCCAGCATGGTGTAGACCTTGCCGGTCTCCGAGGTGAGATAGCTGTGGGTGACGGCGCCGCCATTCGGATCGTCCGCCGCGACCTCGTCGAGCAGGCGCTCGAATTCGGAGAGGTAACGGTCCACGGTCTGCCGGAAGTCGCGGTCGACACGATATTTGCGGCGGATCTCCTCGAACGTCGCCTGGCCCTGCGCCGTATAGAGGTCGCGTCCAGGCGTCACCGGCTCGCCGCGCTGGCGCTGCTCCCAGAGGTCGGAGGCGGCATCGTGATCGACCATCCGGGCGATATCGATCGGGATGGCGTCGAGCGAGCTGCCGTGCTCCTCGGAGGCGCGTTCGTATCCGTCCTCCTCGGGCAGGTCCTGGCTGGCGCGCGCCAACACGTCCTGCAGCCAGCCCGCGTCGCTCACGGCCGGCCGCGGCGGTTCAAGCCGGCGCGACGGCGCCGGCCGCGGCGCCGCTATCTCGGCCCGGAACGAGGGCGGGCGCGGCGCGCCGTTGCCGAATCCGAACGCATCTTCGCGGGGCGGCGCGCGTTGCGGCTGCACGGCGTCGACGCCGCGGCCGTGCCGCGCCACGATCCGGTTGAGCTCGGCCAAGGCGTCGATCTGCTCGACCACGACGCGGCGCATCTCGGCGGTGCTTTCCGCCGTTTCCTTCGGCAGCTCGAAAATGCCGCGGCGCATCTCCTCGCGGGTGGTATTGAGCTCGCGCTCGACCAGGCCGGCCGCCTCGCGCATCTCGGCAACCACGGTGTGGAAGCGATCAGCCGCCTGGCGGAACAGCGATTGGGTCTCGCTCGACGCCTGCTCGAACATGTCGCGCAGCGCCTGCAAGGTGCGCTCGCGCGCCTCGTCACCGCTGCTGCGCACCTGCTCGTACTGCTCGGCGATGGCGCGGCTCCCCTGCCCGCTCGCCTCGTCGATCACGCGCGCGATCTCGCGCGAGCGCGTCTCGGCAGTCTCCAGCGAATTCTGCAGCAGGCCGGTGAACTGGCTGAACCGCTCGTCGAGCGCGGCGGTGCGCGCATCGAGGCTGCCCACCACCGTATCGAGCGACTTCTGCCGCTCGCCGAGCGTATCCTCGATCCGGCGCTGGCTCTGTTCCAGTGTCGAGGCTGCAGTCGACAGGGTGCGCCCCTGCTCCTCGAAGCGCTGCGCCAGGCCGGCGATATCGCCCAGCACGCCGCTGGTGAGGGAGTGGAACGACTTCACGTGCGCTTCCACCTCGGCACCGACGGTGCCGCTGCGCTGGCCGATGTCGTTGAGCGCGGTGACGAACTGCTGCACGCGGCTCGACAGCACGGTTTCGACATTGCCGAGATTCTCGGTCGCCCCGCTGAGCACTTCCTGTAAGAGCCCGTTGGCCTCGCGCAGCCGCTCGAACAGCGCCGTCGTGTCGTTGCGCAGCATGCTGTGGGTTTCCAGCATCTCGGCAACCGCCGCCGTCGAGGTGCGCTGCGAACGCTCGATCGCGAGCTTCGACTTGTCCTCGAGCTCGGTCAGCGCCTTGCCGACCGCGCCGGTGGCGTTGGTGCTCGCCTGCCCGATCAAGCGCACGATCTCCTCGCTGTTGGAGAGGATCGCCTTGGCCAGCGCGGTGCCCTTCCCGTCCAGCGCCTTGAGCGCCTGATCGGTGGCCCGTCCGACGTCGCCGGTGAAGCTCGCGCCCTTGCTGTCGAGCGTCTTGGCGGCGTTTTCCGTGACCCTGAGGATCTCTCCGGTGAGCGCCGCGCCGCGCCCTTCCACCGCCTTCAGGGTCTCGCCGGTGATGCGGGTGACCTCGTGGGTCAACGACCGGCTCTTGTTGTCGAACGCCGCCAGGAAGCCGCTGCTCTTCTCGTCGAGGATGCGGGTCAGCTCGTGGCTGCGGTGGTTGAGGGTAGAGGTCAGCTCGTCGGCCTTGCCCGACATGCTGCGCACCACCTCGGCGCTGACGCCGAGCAGCGTGCGTTCGACCTCGCTGGCGTTCTGCACCAGCGCCTTGCCGATGGTTCCGGCGAGCGTGCCGAGCACGCGCTCGACTTCCTGCGCGCTGCCGCGGATCGACCCGGCGCTCGCCTGCGCCACCGTCCCGAGCAGGCGCTGCGCCTCGCTGGTGCTGGTGCCGACCGCCTCCACCACGCCGGCCGCGCTGCCGCTGATGCGGCGCTCGAAGTCCTCGGTGCCGGTGCGCAGCGAGTTCAGCGTTGCGGCCGCGACCTCGCCGATGCGGCGCTCCGCCTCGGCGGCGCCGACCTCGATGGTCTGCGGTATAGCCGTGGACAGCTGGCGCAACCGGCTTTCCGCGTCCTGCGCGCCGGCGCCGATGCGTTCCGCCACCAGCGCGGCCAGTGTCTGCAGTCGCGTCTCCGCGTCCTGCGTGCCGGATCCGATCGTGCCGGAAATGGACGCGACCAAACCCTGGATGCGGTGCTCGGCATCCTGCGTGCCGGAGCTCATGCTGTCGGCGATCAGCGATGTGAGGGCATGGATGCGGCGCTCCGCGTCCTCCGCCCCGGAGCCGATCGTCTCGGCGATGACGCTGGCGATCGACTGCATGCGCTGCTCGACGTCTTGCGAGCCCGACGCGATCGTCTCGGCGAGTAGGTCCACGACGCCGCGCAACCGGCGTTCCGCGTCGTGGGCGCTGCCGCCCAGACTGTCGGTGACCTTGCCGGCCAGCGACTGCATGCGGCGTTCGACGTCGATGGTGGCGGTGCCGAGACCGTCGGCGAGCTCGGACGACAGTGCCTGCACGCGCTGCTCGGCCGCGCGGGTGGTCGCCTCGACCGTGCCGACGACCTGCTCGGACAAAGCCTGCACGCGCCCTTCCAGATCCTTGGTCGTGGCGCCGGCCGCATCGGCCACGCGCGCCGCCAGCGCATACATGCGCCGCTCCGCGTCCATGGTGCTGGACGAGAGCGTGTCGGCGATCTGTCCCGAGATCGCCTGCATGCGGCGCTCGGCGTCGCTGGCGCTGGCCGCCACCGTGTCGCCGACCTGCCCGGAGAGCGCCTGCACGCGCCGCTCCATGTCCTGCGCCGTGGAGCCTAGCGTGTCGGCAAGTTGCGCGGAGAGCGTCTGCATGCGCCGTTCGGCATCCTGCGTGCTCGACCCGAGCGTCTCGGCGACCTGGCTGGTGAGCGCCTGAACGCGCCGCTCCGCTTCCTGCGTGGTGGAATCCACCGTGTCGGCCACCTGGGACGACAGCGCCTGCATGCGCCGTTCGGCATCCTGCGTGCTCGAACCGAGCGTCGCGGCTATCTGGCTGGCGAGCGTCTGCACGCGCCGCTCGGCCTCCTGGGTGGTGGCATCCACCGTGTCGGCGACCTGCGACGACAGCGCCTGCATGCGGCGTTCCGCATCCTGCGTGCTCGATCCGAGCGTCTCGCCGACTTGGCTGGCGAGCGCCTGGACGCGCCGCTCCGCGTCCTGCGTGGTGGAGTCCACCGTGTCGGCGATCTGCGACCACACCGTCCGCATGCGGCGCTCGGCATCCTGAGTGCTTGCTCCGAGCGTTTCGGCGGCCTGGCTGACGAGCGCCTGTACGCGCCGCTCGGTGTCCTGCGTGGTCGAGCCCATCGTGTCGGCGACCTGCGCCGACAGCGCCTGCATGCGGCGTTCGGCGTCCTGGGCGGTCGCCCCGAAGGTATCGGCCACTTGGCTGGCGAGCGCCTGGACGCGCCGCTCGGTCTCGCGCGCGGTGGAGCCGAGCGTGTCGGCGACCTGGCTCGAGAGCGCCTGCATGCGCACCTCGGCGTCGAGCGTGCTCGATCCGACGATGGCGGCGACCTGGCCGGTCAAGCTCTGCATGCGGCGCTCAGCCTCTTGCGACGACGAGCCGAGCGTCTCGGCGATCTGTGCCGACAGCGCGGTCATGCGGCGTTCGGCCTCTTCGGTGCCGGAGCCGATCCGTTCGGCCGCGCTCGCCGCCAAGCTCGAAAGCGCGCGTTCGGCTTCGCCGGTCTGCCCGCGGATGAGGTCGACGCTGGCGCGCGCCGCGCCCTCCAGCGCATGTTCGGCGTCACGGGTGCCGCCGCGGATCGTGGCGGTGGTGCCGGCCGCGAGCGTCTCCAGCGAGCGCGCCGCTTCCGCGGTGCCGCCGCGGATCGCTTCCACCATCGCGCCGGTGACGGTCTCCAGCGACCGGCTGGCTTCGGTGCTGCTGGTGCGGATCGCTTCGGTGGTCGACCCGGCGAGCGCGCCGAGGGAGCTTTCGGCATCGCCGGCGCTGTCGCGGATCGCGGCCGCGGCCGCGGTTGCCACCGTCTCGATGGTATGCCCGGCCTCCTGCGCGCCGGTGCGGATCGCCTCCGACGTGCTGGTGGCGAGCAGCACCAGGGAGCGCTGCGCATCCTGGGCGCTGCCGCGCACCAGGTCGGCGGTCGAGGCCGCGAGCCCGCTGAGCAGCCGTTCCGCCTCAGTGGACGTAGTCTTCACGGTCTGGCCCAGCTGCTCGACGCGGCTGGCGATCGCATTGGCGGCGGCCGAGCCGCGCGCCTCGATCTGGCTGGTGGCCGCCTCGACCCGATCGACCAACAGCTCTTGGAAACGGCCGATGCGGGTATCAAGGTTGTCGGAGACCTCCACCGCCCGCGCGCCGAACACGCGGTCGACTTCCTCGGCGCGGACGCGCAATTCCTCGACCAGCGCGCCGCTGCGCGCGTCGATGGTGCCGGTGATGTCGCCGACGCGCGTCTCCAGCGTGCCGACGATGTCCCTGCCCTTTTCGGACAGGGTGCGGGTGATCTCCTGCATCCGCGCGCCCAGCATCGTGTCGAGCGACGCGGTGCGTCCGTCGAGCGCCTGCTCGACCTCGCCGAGCCGGGCATCCATCGCTTCCGCCACCGCGGTGGCGTGACTGCCGAGCCGGCCGTCGAGCTCGCGGGCATGCGTCTCCAGCGTTCCGGAGAGCTGTTCCACCCGTACGCCGGCACGGCTCTCGAACTCCTCGACCCGGCCGTGCAGCGCTTCCGTCACCTCGCCCATGCGGGCGCGGGCGCGCTGCTCGAAGCCTTCGACCTGCGAACGCAGAGCCGTGCCGA
>DASWSO010000520.1:0-2299 GCA_036402635.1 Xanthobacteraceae bacterium | reverse complement strand
GCGGCCGATCCGCGCCATCCGGACTGGCCGTGCGCGCAGATCAAGGTGCCGGAACTGTCGGTCGCGGCCGTCTGGACCGGGCCGCCGATCGACGACGTCGGCAATGCCTGGGAGCAGGACGCGAAGATCCGCGACGCGGTGGCGCGGCTCGCCGCGCGCCGCACGCCGCTCGACCAGGCGCAGCAGGCGGTCGCCGAGCTCGTCAGCGGCGACACCACCGAGAAGCAGGCCAAGGCCAAGCTGCTGTTCGCCGGCCTGTTCGACACGCTCAGCCGCCAGCGCGGCGAGGTGATGGCCGGGATCGAGCGCTTCTCGCGCCGGCAGCGCGATTTCGCCGAGCGCATCCGCGCCAACACGCTGGCGATGCGCGCGCTGGAAGACGCCGGCGCCACCGACAAGGCGAAGATCGAGGAACTCGGCAACCAGATCGTCTGGGACACGCGCATCTTCGAGGACCGCCGCCGCACCACCCGCTATGTGTGCGAAGTGCCGACGCTGATCGAGCAGCGCCTGTTTGCGCTCGCCCGCGCGATCGCGCAGGCGGCGGAGTGACTTTTGCCTGTCCCTGAAAGGGGAGATCGGGCTGCACCGCAGTCCAGGTGCCTCCCGCGCGCAGCAACTCACTCCGGCCGCGGCAGCGGCGTCGCCGGCTCGAGCGGCAGGCCCGCCTCGCTCCAGCCGTCGGTGCCGTCCGGATACCAGGCGACGCTGCGGTAGCCGAGCGCGAGCGCGCGGCGGCCGGCGTTCCACGACATCCAGCAATCGCGCTGGCAGAAGATCACCAAGAGCTTATCGCGGTCGCCGCCGGTGGCGGCTTCGAGGCCGCGGCGAAAATAGTCCTCGGTCGGCGCCGCCAGCGTGCCGTAGCCGGTGTCCGGCAGCCACAGGCTGCCGGGGATCGATATCCGCGGCTTGTCGCGCCAGACCGTGCCGGCCGGCAGGTTCGGGGGCCGCGGCGCCTGCGGCATCACGTCGACGAACGCGGCCGCACGGCTGCGCCACAGCGCCTCCGCCTCTCCGGCGCCGAGCACGCGCGCGCCCTGCAGCGTCGCCGGCGTCGGCGCGCGGTAGTCGGCCTGGCGGTAGTCGTCCGGCTCCGGCGGCGGCTCCGCGACCGCCGCGCCGGCGAGCGCCAGCACCGCGACCAGGCCCGCCACGAAGCGCCTCATTTCGTCATCGGCTCCGCCAGCGGCTGATCCTTCTCGTCCAGCAGCGGCACGCCGTAGTCCCGCAGGATGGCGTTGAGCACCGGCTGGTTCTCCTGGATCATCCGGTTGAGCGTGCGCTTCCAGTTCTGGTCGCTCGCCCGCACCCCCATGGTGATACGGTAGACCAGCCGGTCGCCCATGCGTTCCTGCACCAGCGGCACCACCCGCAGCGGCGGCGACGATTGGCGTGCGTAAAAGCCGGCGAGCGGCCCCCACAGCGTGCCGGCGTCGATCGCGCCACTCGCCACGTCCTTGACCATGCTCTCGGCCGGGGCCTCCACGCGCGTGTCGATCACCAGCGGGTACGGCTTGGCGCGCAGCATCAGGCCGTGCATCGCGATCAGCGTGGCCGGCGGCGTGCCGGCGACGACGCCGATGCGCTTGTCCTGCAGCCGCGGGTCAGCGAACGAGACGAGGTCGTCGAGCCCCGCGCCGGGCCGGAACACCAGCGCGTACGACGTGCGGTAATACGCATTGGTGTTCTGCACCAGCTCGTCGCCCTGCGGATAACCGACGATCACGTCGCAGCGATGCGCCGCCAGCGTGTTGCGCACGAACCCGACCGACTGCGGATACCAGGTGTAGGCCAGCGTCTTGCCGAGCTTGGCGGCGAACAGCTCGGCGATCTTGTTCTCGAACCCCTCGCCCTTGTCGTTGGAGAACGGCAGGCTGTGCGGGTCGGCGCAGACGCGCAGCACTTTTGGATCGATCAGCTCGAGCGCCGAATCGTCGGCGCGCTGCGCCTGCGCGGCACCGCACTGCGCCAGCAACAGCAGGCACCCGAGAGCGTACGCAACGCGTCGGCTTTGCCGCATGACCGCGGTTCTCCTTGCCCCCGCCCGCCCCACGCAATCCTTCCTGCACGCGGCTATTTGCCGATGCAGGCATCCTCCGCCTGCTGCGCCGCCGGCGGCTTTTCCTCGCGCTTCGCCGGCCGCCCGCGCGGGACGGCGTCGTTGGCGCGCGCGCGCAGGTAGACGAAAATGTCGTCCATGTAGCAGGCGACGTTCGGGTTATCGCCGAACGCCGGCATCACGCTCTCCTGCGACGTGCTGACGTTCTTGCGCCCGCTCGCCAGCACGCCGAGGAAG
>DASWSO010000519.1:0-2770 GCA_036402635.1 Xanthobacteraceae bacterium | reverse complement strand
CGGCAGCACCGTGCAGTCGAGCCCGGCCGTTGCGACAGCTTCGCTCAGCGCGCGGAAGACGGCTCCCTTGGCCAGCAGGTGCAGGTTCCGCTCGGGCGCCATCGCAACCGGGGTCCCTGCGACCAGCTCGTAGCGGCCGGGCGCCTGGGCCACCGCCCAGTCGAGAAACTGCGGCACCGTCATGCGGGATTTTGGAATGGCGGTCGACGCATTCACCGGTCCACCTCCCCGAACACGATGTCGAGCGAGCCGAGGATGGCGGACACGTCGGCCAGCATGTGGCCGCGGCACATGAAGTCCATCGCCTGCAGGTGCGCGAAACCGGGCGAGCGGATCTTGCACTTGTACGGCTTGTTGGTCCCGTCGGAGACCAGGTACACGCCGAACTCGCCCTTCGGGGCCTCGATCGGCACATAGACCTCGCCGGGCGGCACGTGGAAGCCTTCGGTGTAGAGCTTGAAGTGGTGGATCAGCGCTTCCATCGAGCGCTTCATCTCAGCCCGCCGCGGCGGCGAGATCTTGTGGTTCGGGATGGTGATGGGCCCCTGCCCTTCCGGCGAGCGCAGCTTCTCCAGGCACTGCTTCATGATGCGCACGGACTGGCGCATCTCCTCCATGCGGATCACCTGGCGGTCGTAGTTGTCGCCATTCTTGCCGACCGGAATGTCGAATTCGAGCTCCGAATAGCACTCGTAGGGCTGCGCGCGGCGCAGGTCCCAGGCCGCGCCGGAGCCGCGCACCATCACGCCGGAGAAGCCCCAGGCCCACGCGTCCTCCAGCGAGATGTAGCCGACGTCGACGTTTCGCTGCTTGAAGATGCGGTTGCCGATGACGAGCTCGTCGATGTCGTCGCACACCTTCAGGAACGGGTCGCACCAGTTCCAGATATCGTCGGTCAGCTGCGGCGGCATGTCCTCGTGCACGCCGCCGGGACGGAAGTAGTTGGCGTGCAGCCGGCTTCCCGAGACGCGCTCGTAGAAGACCATCAGCTTCTCGCGCTCCTCGAACCCCCACAGCGGCGGCGTCAGCGCGCCGACGTCCATCGCCTGGGTGGTGACGTTGAGCAGGTGCGAGAGGATGCGGCTGATCTCGAACCAGAGGACGCGGATGTACTGCGCGCGCTTCGGCACCGTGACGCCGAGCAGCTTCTCGATCGCCAGGCAGAAGCCGTGCTCCTGCGTCATCGGCGCGACGTAGTCGAGCCGGTCGAAATATGGAATCGCCTGCAGGTAGGTCTTGGCCTCGATCAGCTTCTCGGTACCGCGATGCAGCAGGCCGATATGCGGATCGACGCGCTCGACCACCTCGCCGTCGAGCTCCAGCACGAGCCGCAGCACGCCGTGCGCCGCCGGATGCTGCGGGCCGAAATTGATGGTGAAATTGCGCGGTGCCTCGGCGGGCTTGCGCGCAGTGACCGGCGCGTCGCTCATGCCGCGGCTCCTGCGGTTCTGACGTGAAGCGTCGGCATCATTCCGGCACCTTTCCGGGCTTCGCCTCGGCTTTTTCATCCCCCGGCAGCGGAAGCTCGCCCTCCCAGGGAGAGAGGAAGTCGAAGCTGCGGAACTCCTGCGTCAGCCGCACCGGCTCGTAGACCACCCGCTTGAGATCGTCGTCGTAGCGCACCTCGACGAAACCGGTCAGCGGGAAATCCTTGCGCAGCGGATGCCCCTCGAAGCCGTAGTCGGTGAGGATGCGGCGCAGGTCGGGGTGGCCGGTGAACAGCACGCCGTAGAGGTCGTAGGCTTCGCGCTCGAACCAGTCGGCGCCGCGGAAGACACTGACGATCGACGGCACCGGCGTCACCTCGTCGGTCTCGGTCTTCACCCTCACGCGCGTGTTCTGCTTGGGCGAGAGGAAGTGGTAGACCACGTCGAAGCGGCGCTCGCGCTGCGGCCAGTCCACCGCGGTGACGTCGATGATGCACCAGAACTGGCAGCGCGGGTCGTCGCGCAGGAAGGTCGCGATCTCGACGATGCGGCTCGCCTCGGCCTGGATGGTCAGCTCGCCGAACGCGATCGTATGGCCGCGCGCGGCCCCGGGCAGTGCCGCGACGATCGCTTCGCCGAGTTCAGCAAGGCTGGTCACCGCGAACTCTCCCATTCACGCGGGATGATCATGTCGGCAGGATCGGCCATTGATGCCCTCAATCCACCACGAACAGCCGCGCGCCCTTGTCGGTGCGCGAGCGGTGCGGCTCGGCGCCGTCGGCGACCTGATAGCTCATGCCGGGCGTGAGCACGAACGAGCGCCCGTCCGCCAGGTCGGTGTGCAACTCGCCGTCGACGCAGAACAGGATGTGACCCTTCTGGCACCAGTGATCCGCCATGTAGCCGGGCGAGTACTCCACCATGCGGACGCGGATCTCGCCGAACTGCCGCGTGCGCCAGGTCGCAGTGCCGACGTCGCCCGCATGCGCGGTCGGCGCGACGCTCGACCAGTCGGTAGTTCCGAACGGAATGCCGCTCATCTGCATGGAGGGCTTCAGCGCTCGATCGTGCCGGTGCGGCGAATCTTCTTCTGCAGCAGCAGCACGCCATAGAGCAGCGCCTCGGCGGTCGGAGGACAGCCCGGCACATAGATGTCCACTGGCACGATGCGGTCGCAGCCGCGCACCACCGAATACGAATAATGGTAGTAGCCGCCGCCGTTGGCGCACGATCCCATCGAGATCACGTAGCGCGGCTCCGGCATCTGGTCGTAGACCTTGCGCAGTGCCGGCGCCATCTTGTTGGTGAGCGTGCCGGCGACGATCATCACGTCGGACTGGCGC
>DASWSO010000518.1:0-8239 GCA_036402635.1 Xanthobacteraceae bacterium | reverse complement strand
GCCGATGATGTCGTCGGAGGACATCACCTTGGCGACCTTCGGGTTCTTCAGCGCCACCTGGATGAATGGCGGCGGCGCGAAATAGGCGGTGAGCTCGGTCGAGCCGGAGATCAGCTGGCTGACCGAGTCCGGATGCGGCAGCGAGACGATCTGCTGCTTGAGCCGGTCCTGCTGGCCTTCGCCGAACTCCTTGATCGACTGCATCTGCAGCAGGAACGCCTGCGGCGAAACCAGCGACGGCATCGAGATGCGGTCGTCGGCCGTGAAGTCGGCGAGCTTCTTGAGGTTCGGCTTGTTGGTGAGCAGCACCATCGGCACGGTGGTGACGCCGGAGATCGCGAACATCTGCTGCGGCGTGTTGCGCGCCTTCTCCCACGCGATCAGCAGCGCCGAGATGCCGTACGGTCCCATGTCGATCGAGCCGGAAAGAAGCGCGTCCTGCATCGGGCCGGAGCCGGAGAAGCGGTGGTAGCTGGTTTTCACGTCGAGCCCGGCCGCCTTGGCGTGCTTCTCCACGAGCTTCATCTCGTCGAGCAGGTAGGTCGGCAGGAACGCGACGCCGAAGCCGATCCCGATCTTCACCTCCTGCTGCGCCAGCGCGGGCGTGACGAAAGCGGCGCAGAGCGCAGCGAGCGCGGCGCGCCGCAGGATATCGAGCCAGTGACGCGTCATCGTCGTTCCTCCCCGAACGGCTGCCGGCTGCGCGGCGGTTGTCGGCCACGGTACGGGGGCGCGCGCCGCCGATCAATCCGCAGCGCTGCGGCCGAGCGGCCCGTCGGTCGGCCGGGCGAGCCTGGGGATGAGGCACGACTTGACCTGTCTGCCGCGGCCGAATCGTGCTATTCGGGCGATGCGGTGATGGCACCCCTGTCACCGCTCGTCCTTGGCGCCCTCAGCAATGGGGGCGCTTTTTTGCGGCGACCTGCCGGGCTGGGCGATGCCGCGCATCTGTTGAAGCACGCCGCGGGTGCGTGTTACGGCGGTGCCGAGACACCGTACGGCCTCGACAACCAACACCGGAGGGCGCCAGCAAATGGCCCAGAACACGCTGAAGATCGGCTGGATCGGCATGGGCCGCATGGGCTTCCCGATGGCGGAGCGGCTGCTCAAGGGCGGTCACGACGTGGCGATCTGGAACCGCACCCGCGCCAAGGCCGAGCCGCTCGCCGCCAAGGGCGGCAAGGTGGTCGACAAGCTTTCCGAGCTCGCCGGCGTCGACGTGCTGTTTTCGATCGTCTCCACCGGCAAGGACTTGGAGCAGGTCTATTTCGGCGCGGACGGCGTGTTTGCCGGCCGCAACGGCAAGGTGCCGCCGATCGTGGTCGACTGCTCCACCATCGCGGTCGACGAGTCGGCGGCGATCCGCGAGCGGCTGCAGGCCGCCGGCGCCGATTTCATCTCCGCGCCGGTGAGCGGCAACGCCAAGGTGATCAAGGCCGGCAAGCTCTCGGCGGTCGCCTCCGGCACGGAAGCGTCGTTCCGCAAGGTCGAGCCGCTGATCCAGATCTTCGCGCCGAACGGCGTCTCCTATGTCGGCGAGGGCGAGCTCGCGCGGGTCTGCAAGATCGCCCACAACGTGATGCTCGGCGTGGTAATCGAGAATTTGATCGAGATCACGCTTCTGGCCAACAAGCTGGGCGTGCCGCGCCACGCCTTCCTGGCCTTCATGAACAACAGCGTGATGGGCTCGACCTTCACGCGCTATAAATCGCCGGCGCTGGTCAATCTCGACTGGACCACCACCTTCACGCCGGAGCTGCTGCGCAAGGACCTCGACCTCGGGCTCGAGCTCGGGCGCGAGGCGGACGTGCCGATGCCGGTCACCGCGGCGGCGCGCGAGATGCTGCAGAGCCACTTCGGTGCCGCGAAGCTGAAGGCGGACCCGGAAAAATATCTTGCGGGCGATTTCGCCGCACTGATCGAGACGATGGCGCTCGCCTCCGGCATGAAGCTGGAGAGCGAGAACAAGCCGGTGTCGACCGGCTTGGAGTAGCGGGTCGCGGGAGCCGCCGCGGTCGCCGTCATGCCCGGCCTTGTGCCGGGCATCCACGTCTTACGCTGTGCACGATAAGGAAGACGTGCATGGCCGGGGAAATGTCGACGGGGAGACGTGACTGTGCGGACTACCCCGGCTGGCCTTGCGCGTGCAGGTGCAGGCCCTGCATCACGGCGCGGTGCGACGGGGTCGGCACGCCGACCGCGTCACCGAGCTTGATCACCAGGCCGTTGAGCCATTCCAGCTCCAGCCGGGCGCCGCGGCGCAGGTCGGTATACATCGAGCCTTCCGCGTCCGGCGGCATGCCGTCGATCTGCTCCAGCACGTGGTCGGGATAGTCGGGCGCGATGCGGATGCCCTTGGCGAGCGCGACCTTGGTCGCCTCCGAGGCGAGCCCGACCAGCAGCTGCCGGCTCCACGGGTTTTCGCGGATCGGACCCTCGGTGGCGCGGCACAGCGAGCAGGCGCCGCTGTGGGTGGTGATGAAGATGAACTTCGACCACAGCGCCTTCTCGATGTCGTCGGAGATCAGCGAGTCGATCTTGGCGCGCCGGCAGGCGGCGAGCAGCGCCTCGACGCGCGGCGTGCGGCGATTGTCCAGCTCACCGAACTCGAGCGTGCACCACTTCCCGAACTGCCGCACCACCGCGGGCTCCACCATCGTCGCGGGCGTCGCCGCATAACCTCCGATGACGTGGCGGACGCCGAGCAGCTCGGCCAGCCGCGGCTCGGCATAGATGCCGTTCTGGAACGAGTAGACGGCGGTGTCGGGCCCCAGCATCGGCTTGATCTGCTCGGCCGCCGCGTCCAGGTCCCACAGCTTGACGCAGAACAGCACGACGTCGGCCTTGCCGACCGTCTTCGGATCGTCGGTGGCGATCACCTTCGGCAGGTAGTCGTCGCCATGCGGGCTGAGGATGCGCAGGCCGCTTTCGCGCAGCGCCTTGAGCCGGCTGCCGCGGGAAATGAAGTGCACCTCCTCGCCGGCGGCCGCGAGCCGGCCACCGAAGTAGCAGCCGATCGCGCCGGCGCCCATCACTGCGATTTTCATATTGCGAGCCTCTTTGCGAGCGCTGGAATAAGCCCGTCATGGCCAAGGTTGGCCCGACCATCCACGTCTTGCTCTCCGTAGAAAAGAAAGGAAGACGTGGATGCCCGCGACCAGCGCGGGCATGACGCGTGTTGTTGGCGTAGACCGCCCCTCAGCGGGCGCGGCGGCGCGCCTGATCGGTGGTGATGATGGCGGAATCGAGCGAGAGCTCGGCGACGCTGAACCACAGCAGGATGTCCTCGCGGAACTTCTTCCACGGCTCGTAGACGGCGCGGAACTTCTCGTTCTTGGCGGCGATCTCCTCGTACAGTTCGAACGCCACCTTCTCGGCCTGCCGCACCATCTCCTGCGGGAACGGGCGCAGCTGCGCGCCGGCCGCCACCAGCCGCCGCAGCGCCGCCGGATTGCGCGCGTCGTAGGCCGCCACGATCCAGTTGTGCGCTTCGGCGCAGGCCGCTTCGAGCGCGGCCTGGTACGGCTTCGGCAGCGCATCCCATTGCTGCTGGTTGACGAACAGGTTCGACTGCGCGCACGGATCCCACCAGCCCGGATAGTAGTAGTACTTGGCGACCTTCACGAAGCCGATGCGCTCGTCGTCGTAGGGGCCGATCCATTCGCCGGCATCGATGGCGCCGCGCTCCAGCGCCGCATAGAGGTCGGACGGCGCAATGCTCTGCGGCACCGCGCCGAGCTTCGCCATCACCTGCCCGCCGAGGCCGGAGACGCGCATCTTGAGGCCCTTGAGGTCCTCGAGCGAGTTGATCTCCTTGCGGAACCAGCCGCCCATCTGCGCGCCGGTATTGCCGGCCGGAAACTGGATGACGTTGTAGCTCTTGTAGAAGGTCCGCATCAGGTCGATGCCGCCACCCTCGTACATCCACGCGGTCTGCTGGCGCGTGGTGAGGCCGAACGGCAGCGCGGTGTCGAACGCGAAGGTCGGATCCTTGCCGACGTAGAAGAAGCTCGGCGAGGCGCCGCACTCGATGGTGCCGTTCTGCACGGCGTCGAGCACCTGGAATGCCGGCATCAGCTCGCCGGCCGCGAACGTGCCGATCTGGAACTTGCCCTCGGTGAGAGCAGCGACGCGACGCGCGATCATCTCGCCGCCGCCGTACAGGATATCGAGGTTCTTCGGATAGCTCGACGCCATCCGCCACTTAACGTCCGGGCGGCTTTGCGCGATCGCGGGCGCGGCCGGCGCGGCGGCGGCGAGCGCGGCGGCCCCGAGCGCGGAGGATTTCAGGAAGGCGCGGCGTTCCATGGCGTTTTCCCCGTGTGCTTTCTGTTTGTTGTGAGCGATAGAGGTGATATCGCCGCAACCGCGTCAATGCCAGCAACCGGTTGTGGCCGGCTACGCATTGCAGTTGCAGAGACCAGGAAACCGAAATGAAGATCGTGCGCGTCGACAACTACCTGCTGGAGACCACGCTGAAGGCGCCGTTCGCCTATTCGCGCGGCTGGTTCGACAAGCGCGGCGCCGCGCTGATCGAGATCACCACCGACGACGGCGTGATCGGCTGGGGCGAGGCGTTCGGGCCGCCGCGCATGAGCTACGGCGCGCTGGAAATGCTCAAACCGATGCTGCTCGGGCGCGACCCGCTGATGATCGAGCAGATCTGGCAGGAGCTCTATTCGCGCTTCCGCGAGCACGGCCAGAAGGGTCCGCTGGTGGACGCGCTGAGCGCGATCGACATCGCGCTGTGGGACATCAAAGGCAAGCATTTTAGCCTGCCGATCCACCGGCTGATGGGGGGCCCGTTGCGCCAGGAGGTGCAGGCTTACGCGACCGGCCTGTTCATGCGGCGCGACGGCAAGCCCGAGAAGTATCTGGCCGAAGAAGCCGCAGGGTATATCGAGGAAGGCTATTCGGCCGTGAAGCTGAAGGTCGGCTTCGGCCTCGACTACGACCTGCGCGCCGTGCGGGCGGTGCGGCGCGCCATCGGCGACAAGCCGGCGCTGATGATCGATGCCAACGAGGCCTATGACGCGGTCGAGGCGATCCGGCTGGCGCAGCGGGTCGAGGACGACGACATCGCCTGGTTCGAGGAGCCGGTCGCGCCCGAGGACCTCGAAGGCTACCGCGAGGTGAAGGCGGCGACCACGATCCCGATCGCCGGCGGCGAGGCGGAGTTCACCCGCTTCGGGTTCCGCGAGATCCTCACCACGCGCGCGATGGACATCGTGCAGCCGGACATCTGCGCCGCCGGCGGCATCAGCGAGTGCAAGAAGATCGCCGATATGGCGAACGCGTTCGGCGTGCGCTGCAATCCGCACACCTGGGGCACCGCGATCGCGGTCGCGGCCTCGCTGCAGCTGCTGGCGGTGATCCCGGACACGCCGCTCTCGCTCAACCCGGTCGCGCCGATGCTGGAGCTCGACCGCACCGAGCACCCGATCCGCGACGCGCTGATGAGCGACGTGCTGCGCCCGACGCGCGGACGCATCCGCATCCCGGAGGGGCCCGGCCTCGGCATCACGATCGATCGCGAGACGGTGCGGCGCTTCGCGGTGTGACGCCCACGCTCACACCACTTGGTTCTTCAGCGCCGCTTCGCCGCGCCAGAGCCGGTCGAGGTTCTCCAGCAGCAGATCGATGACGTTGTCCTCGTAGCGGCGGGTCTCGCCGGCGGTGTGCGGGGTGATCAGCGCGCTCGGGATCTCCCACAGCGGTGAGGACGCCGGCAGCGGCTCCTCGACCGTGCAGTCGATACCGGCGCCTGCGATCGTTCGCGCCTGCAGCGCATCGATCAGCGCGGGCTCGTCCACGACCCGGCCGCGCGCCGCGTTGATGAGGAACGCCGACGGCTTCATGGCGGCGAGCGCTTGCGCGCCGATCAGCCCTTCGGTCTCCGGCGTCAGCGGACAGGTGAGCGCGACGTAGTCCGCCTCCGGCAATCGCGCCATCAGCTCGGAGGCGGCGAACACCGCGTCGACATGCTCGGCCGGCTTCGAGAGATCGCGCCGCATCGCGATCACCCGCATGCCGAACGCCTGCGCCAGCCGGGCGAGCCGCGAGCCGATATGGCCGAGCCCGACGATCAGCAGCGTCTTGCCGCCGAGCTCGTCCTCGCGCTCGGCCGGATCCGACACCATCGGCCGCCAGTATTTGTTGGCCTGGTTGTCGCGCGCGAGATGCAGCTGCCGCACCAGCGCGAGGATCATCGCCATCGCATGCTGCGCCACCGCTTCCGCGTTCACGCCTTGCGCGCTCGCCAGCCGGACGCCGCCGGCGCGAAAGGCGTCGCGCGCATACTGGTCGGTGCCGGCGCTGATCGACTGCACGAAGGCGAGCCCGGGAGCGCGCTCGATCAGCTCGTTGCGCCACATCATCGAGACCGAAACGACCTGCGCCTCCGCCACCCGCGCGGTGAGCTGGTCGAGCGACTTCACCTGGAAATGCTTGATCCCGGTGTCGCGGGCGGCAAAACGCTCGGCCATCCGGTAGGCGCCGTGCGCGAAGCAGATCGTCAGCTGGTCTTTCGGCGGAAGCGTTCGCATGGGCCTGCACGGTGGTGGTGGAGGGAGGCGCTCCCTTAGCGCGCGGCCGCAGCGCGCGCAAAGCGCGACGCTTTTGCCGGGCTTCCCGCCGGCCGACACGGCGGAGTAGCATCCCGTATCGCGGGCAAACGCGAGCGGGAGGAAAACAAAATGCTTCAGAGAACCGGACGGCTGCTGATGGCGGCCGCCGCCAGCGCGATCCTGGCGATCGCCGGCCACGGCGGCGCCGCCGCGCAGACCTTCACCAAGCAGGTCACCATCATCGTTCCCTATGCGCCCGGCGGCACCTCCGACATCCTCGCGCGCCTGATCGCGCCGAAGCTCTCGGAAGCGATCGGCCAGCCGGTGATCGTCGAGAACAAGCCGAGCGCCTCCGGCAATATCGGCGCCGACTTCGTCGCCAAGGCGCCGGGCGACGGCCACACGCTGCTGATCACCGATGTCGGCACGCTCGCGACCCAGCCGAGCCTGGTCAAGAAGCTGTCGTTCGACGTGCAGAAGGATTTGGTGCCGGTCACCATGGTGATGTTCTCGCCGTATCTCTTGGCGGTGCATCCCTCGGTGCCGGCGAGCACGTTCGCGGAGCTGGTCGCCTACAGCAAGGCGAACCCGGGCAAGCTCAACATCGGCAACAGCGGCGTCGGCTCGATCCAGCACCTCACCGCCATCGTCATCCAGAAGCGGCGCGGCATCGACTGGGCGCACGTGCCCTACCGCGGCGGCGCCGCCGCGATCCGCGCCGTGGTCTCGAACGAGAGCAACGTGCTGCTGAACGGGGCGCTGCCGACGACCCCGTTCATCGCGCAAAACCAGCTCAAGGGTATCGCCACCTCGGGCGACAAACGGCTGGCGCAGCTGCCCAATATGCCGAGCTTCAAGGAGATCGACATGCCGATCGTGGAGACCGGCTCCTGGCAGGGCTTCCTCGCCAGCAAGGGCACGCCGGCGCCGATGGTGGCGCGGCTCAACACCGAATTGCGCAAGGTGCTGGCGATCCCGGAGATCGGCGCCAAGATCGTCGAGCTCGGCGGCGACGTGCGCACCAACGCGCCGGAGGAGTTCGGCGCCTGGCTCACCAAGGCGATCGCCGAGTGGGGCGAGGTCGTCAAAGCCGAAAACATCAATCTGGATTGAGCCCCTCCCCGTCATGGCCCGGCTTGTCTGGGCATGACGAGCTGGAGATTGCTGCCATGACCCGGATCAGCCTTCCCGACCTCGCCTTCGCGGCCTTCCTGGTCGCGCTCGGCGCGCTGGCGTTCGTGCTCGCCGCCGACCTGCAGGTCGGGCGCGCCGGATCGATGGGGCCCGGCTACGTGCCGCGCGGGCTCGCGCTGCTGCTGATGCTGATCGGCGCCGGCATGGGCGCGCGCGCGCTCCTCGCCGTCCACCGGCCGCTGCCGGGGGTCGCCTGGCGCCCGCTGCTGCTGATCGGCGCGTCGGTGGCGCTGTTTGCCGTGCTGCTTCCCGTCGCCGGGCTGGCGCTGACCAGCGTCGCGGTCGTGATCTGCGCCGGCTTTGCCGCGACCGACGTGCGGCTCGGCGAGAATGCCGTGCTGGGCGTCGGGCTCGCGGCTTTCGCGGTGGCGCTGTTCGTCGCCGGCCTCGGCCTGCCGATCCGGGTCTGGCCATGGTGAGCGGCGCACCGTCATGGACCTGATCGCGAACCTCGCCACCGGCTTCGCGGTCGCGCTCAC
>DASWSO010000517.1:0-6370 GCA_036402635.1 Xanthobacteraceae bacterium | reverse complement strand
TGCGCCGACGCCACCATCGGGTAGCGCCCGCCCGGCACGTAGCAGCCGATCGCGTTCACCGGGATGTGCTTGTGGCCGAGCACCACGCCGGGCAGCGTCTCCACCTCCACGTCGTGCATGCTGGCGCGCTGCTTCTCGGCGAAATTGCGCACCTGCGCCTGCGCGAAGCGGATGTCGTCGAGGTCGCGCTTCGGCACCTGCGCGAGCGCGCGCTCGATCTCCTGCTCGCTCAGCCGGAAGCTCTTCGGCGACCACTTGTCGAACTTTTCCGAGAACTCGCGGATGGCGGCGTCGCCGCGCGTCTTCACGGCATCAAGAATGCCTTCGACGGTCGCGCGCACCTTGGCGTCCGCCTCCTCGATCGCGCTCGCGTCCATTCCGCGCTTCAGATAGCGGGCCATGATTGCCTCCTGATACCGAGTGAGTGTGTGCCTAGACCAGCTCGAACCGGAGCTGTCGTCCTACTGCGTTTGCGGCGCGGCTGAGTGTCGCCAGCGTCACGGATTCATTCTCAGGGTCGAGCAGGCGATCCAGCTGCGCCCGGCTGGTCTGCATTCGCTTCGCGAGTTCCGCCTTGCTCAACCCGTCGGCCTGCATCAACGCGGCGAGCTGACGCGCGATGACGCGCTTGACCGCGCGCGCGGTGACGCTCTCGTAGACTCCCTCGCTCCGCAGAAAACCGTCCAACGAGGAACCGATGCGCCCCGTGTCGGGCTGTCTCATGTGATCTCCCGCATGTCGCAGACCCCATTCGCGATCGGTCTGCGGCAGCGCTTGCGTCTTCTTCAGGAAGCCGCTTCACACGCGCCGTCCTGTATCAACTTTGATACATTCCGGCAACGCCGCTGCGCGAAATCCCCGAACGACCCTGGCGGGCCGTCCGGGATGACGTCTTCGCGGTCACTTGATCGCCTGCGGGTTGATCGGCGAGCCGGTGCCGCCGGTGATGATCAGCGGCGGGCCGGTGAAGAAGAACTCGTAGATGCCGTCGCTGGCGCAATCCTCGGCGAGCTCCTTCAGGTAGAAGATCTCGCCCATGCACAGGCCCATGGCCGGGATCACCACCCAGTGCCACGGCTGGTTGGCCTCGGTGGTCTCGTTCGGCCGCACTTCGACGCCCCAGGTGTCGGAGCAGATCGCCGCGATCTGCTTCTCGTGCGACCAGTAGCAGTTTTCGAATTTCACGCCGGGCGCGTCGCCGCCCGCATAGCCGCCCCAGTTCTTCTCCTTGTGGCAGCGCTCCATCTGGCCGGTGCGGAGGATGACGAAATCGCCGCGGCGGATCTCGACGTTCTGCGCGCGCGCGCACTTGTCGAGCTCCTCGTTGGAGATGCCGTAGCCGTCCTCCAGCCACTCGACGCCCTTGAAGCGGGCGATGTCGAGCAGCACGCCGCGGCCGTTCATCCGGCTCTTCGAGTGCTCGATGCCGAGCACGTTGAGGCCCTTGGAATCGATCAGCCGCGCGTCGAAGCCGTTGTAGGCCTTGTCCTCGTAGAAGATGTGGCCGAGCGCGTCCCAGTGGGTGGCGCCCTGCACGCACAGGTTCAGGGTATCGTCGGCGTAACGGAGCTTGTTCCAGTCCTGCCGGCCGGCGAGCGCGTCGGTGCCGGTCGCCAGCATCTGGTGGATCGGGTTGAAGCGGCCGCCGAACAGCCCGGTCTGCGGGCCGGAGGCGTCGAGCGGGATGCCGAGCGCGAAAACCTTGCCGGTGCGGACCAGCGAGGCGGCGCGCACGATGTCCTCCGGCTGCACGTAGTTGAGCGTGCCGATCTGGTCGTCCTTGCCCCACTTGCCCCAATTGCTCAGCTTCTTGGATGCTTCCTCGACTGCCTTCTTGCCGACCGTAATATTCATTTCCGGCTTCTCCCTTGGATCGGAACGGACCGCCGGCTGGCGCCGGCGGTTTTTGGTCATTTCACGATGTCGCGCACGATGTCGATGGCGCGCCGCAGCAGCGTCTCCGGGGCTTCCTGCGTCCGGATGCGCTGTGTGCGCTCAACGTCACGTTCTGCATGCGCGTGAGCGGATGGTCCGCTTTTCAACGGCTCGGCGTGCAAAACGTCAAGCCCCGCGTGACCGATCGCGCCGCTTTCAAGCGCTGCGAGCATCGCGGCCTCGTCCACCAGCGCTCCGCGTAAACGGGTTCACCAAAGCATAACGACCATCCGGGGACTAGCGACCCCGGATGCGCCGGCCCTCCATGCCTGGCGGGCCGGCGGCGCCCGCCTGCGCAGGCTTCAGCCGCGGAGGAGACGGCCGCGTCTGCGTCATTTCACCGGAATAACGCCGGTTTCCGGCGATTCCCGCACGAAAGCGAGGACGATGACGAACGTTATGGCGGCGGCGATCATCACCATGAAGGCGGGGGCGAAAGCGTTGCCGGTGGCGCCCAGAAGATAGGTTGCCAGGAACGGGGCAAACCCGCCGAAGATGGAGATTCCGACCGCATAGCCAAATCCCACAGCGCTGTACCGCACGCGGGTCGGGAACAGGTCGTTGAACAGCGCACTCAGCGGAGCCTGATAGATGCTCAAGCACAGGGCCAGACCGGTGAGCACCGCCGACAGGGTGAAAAGCGAATCCTTGCCGCTCATCACCAGCAGGAAACCCGGATAGGAGAGCGCCAGCAGCGCAAAACTACCCACGATCATAAACGGCCTGCGACCGAGCGTGTCCGTGAGGTGGCCGAGGATCGGAAACGACAGCGCATACACGACCAGGCTGATCAGGTTCGCGGTGTAGGCCTGCTGCCGCGGAATACCGAGATGCGCGGTCATGTAGGTCGGCATGTAGGTCAGGTAGACGTAGAACGGCACGGCGGACGCAAGCAGAAGGCTGACCACCAGCAGCACCTTGCGCCAATGGTCGCGGATCATCTCCAGGAACGGCATTTTCGAGACCTCGGCCTTCGCTTCCAAGGCGCGGAATGCCGGCGTGTCCTCGAGTTTCATGCGGATGTAGAGCCCGATCATGCCGAGTGCGAAGCTCAGGATGAACGGAAGCCGCCAGGCCCAGGCCTTCAGCTCCGCATCGGTGAAAACGCTGTTGAGCACGGTTCCGGTGGCGGAGCCGAGGACGAGGGCGATAGCGATCATGCCGAACAGGAAGCTGCCATAGTAGCCGCGCCGTCCGGGCGGGGCGTATTCCAGGATGAAGGAGCTGGCACCCCCGAACTCGCCACCGGCGGCGATCCCCTGGATCAGCCTGAGCGCGATCAGCAGCAGCGGAGCCGCTACGCCGATCTGCTCGTAGGTCGGCAGCAGGCCGATCAACCCGGTCGAGACCGTCATCATGGCGATGACCGCAACCAGCGTGTTGCGGCGACCGTAGCGATCGCCAAGATGGCCGAAAATGATCGAGCCGAGCGGCCGGAACACGAAACCGATGCCGAACACCGCGAACGTCAGCAGCAGCGAAAGATTGGCATTGTTGGCGGGGAAGAACAGACCGGCAATGACCGAGGCGAAGTAGGCGTAGACGATGAAATCGTACCATTCGATGAGATGACCGATCGCCCCGGCCACGACGGCACGCCTGGAATCGCTTGGCATCGCGCTCGCACGCGCAGCAACAACTTGAGACATCGTCAATCCCTCCCCGGATGAGAACGAGCCGTGCCGAGGCGACAGCGATGGCTGCGCCCGGCCGGCCGAACGGTTTTTTTCGAAGTGCGCCGCGGGTTGCCGCTATGCAGCGGCACCCTTTGTTTCGCGCAGGACGCGCGGCAGATCGCCGAGCTCTTCGGCGATGATCTCGGCCGTGACGCCGAACACCGGCACCGTGCGACGCTTGCGTGAAAGCCAAATCCCGCGCAGTCCGGCCATCTGGGCCGCGGAGATGTCCCAGTCGTTGGCGGAGACCAGCGCGACTTCCTCCGGCTTCAACTTGAGGCTCGCCGGCCCAAGGGCGTAGACCTTCGGATCGGGCTTGAAAAAGCCGGCGGACTTCACCGACAGGAGGTGCTCAAACTGCGCCTCGACGCCGGCATTGGACACCAGGGACTTCAGGCATTCCGGCGTGCCGTTCGAGAGGATTGCGAGCGGATAAACGCGCTTCAGCTCGATCAGTGCTTCCTTGATGCCGGGAAACAGCGGAAGCTTGCCGAGACCGACCGCGATCTCCTCCGCCTGGCTTTCCGACACGTCCATGCCAAGCTCGCCGGCCGCCTGCAGGATGACGGACGCGCCGACCTTGTAGATATCGGCGGAGTAGCGTTGCCCCGCCTGATATTGCTGCACCGAGTTGGCGTACCAGTTGTATGGCGCGAGGCGGAGCTGGAACCGCTGGTACAGTTCGAGGTCGCGCGCGCCGACCACCTTGTACATGTAGGGCCGCACGCCCTCCAGGTTGAACAAGGTGCCGAATGCATCGAAAGTCAGATATTTGATGCTCATCTAGGGTCCTCAATGCTGATTGCAGGTGGTCTTGCAACGCCCGCCGGCTTCCGCCTGCAGCCCGGTCAAGTATGATGAGCGCTTTCGCCCCAACAAAATTCCTAATATTGAATACGCCATCAATTCGATTGTTTGCGAACACTGAGTGAATGGACAAAACTCTCGATCTCAGCAGCATCAGATCATTCATCTGCGTCGTCGAGACCGGCAGCTTCACCAGAACCGCGCGCGTGGTCGGGCGAACGCAGTCGGCCATTACGATGCAGATCAAGCGTCTCGAGCAACTGCTCGGCGGCGCGGTGTTCGAGCGCAGCGGAGGCGTGCTGCGCCTGTCGCCGCGCGGCGAGCGCTTCTTGCCGATGGCGCGGGAGTTGATGCGGGACAACGACGCCATTCTCCAGCAGCTGCGCAGCGCGGATCTCACCGGCCGCGTCCGCCTCGGGGTGTGCGACGACTTCGCCGAGGGCCTGCTCGCCGGCGTGCTGTCCCGGTTCAGGCAAACTCACACCCAGGTGGACCTGGAGGTTACGATCGACCTCAGCGTCCCGGTGCTCGACCGGTTCGACGCGGGCCTGCTCGACCTCGCCGTCGCCAAGCGGTTTCCCAGCGGCCCGGAGCCTCCGTTGCACGTGCTGACGCGCGCGGAGATCGCCTGGATCACCGCGGCGGATGCGCCGCATCAGATCGAACTGCCGTTGCGGCTCGTGCTGTTTCCGGAGCGCGCTTTTCCGCGCGACATCGTGCTCGCGGCACTGCGACGCGCCAACATTCCTTGGGTGCCCGCGGCGACTTGCCATAGCCTGGCGGCTCTGCGCGCCGCGGTCGCCGCAGGCTTGGGCATCACGGCCATTGCCAGCAACGCTGCCTTCGGCGGCGTGAAGGTGCTGCACGCCCCCGAGCTGCCGGTGCTGCCGTGTGCCGAAACCGCGCTGTTCTGGCGACCCGGGACGCTCACGCCCGCGGTCGAGCGCCTGCGCCGCGCGATCGTGGAGGCGACCCCGACCTTCACGGTCGCTGGCGACCGCTTCCTCCCGCTCGCGGCTGAATAGCGCGGGCGATCATCGCTTCGGTGCGACGATGTCGCGCACGATGTCGATGGCGCGCCGCAGCAGCGTCTCCGAGGCTTCCTGCGTCCGGAAGGCGCTGTGTGCGCTCAACGTCACGTTCTGCATGCGCGTGAGCGGATGGTCCGCTTGCAGCGGCTCGGCATGGAAAACGTCAAGCCCGGCGTGACGGATCGCGCCGCTTTCCAGTGCTGCCAGCATGGCGGCCTCGTCCACCAGCGCTCCGCGCGCCGTGTTGACCAGGATGCAACTGCGCTTGAGCCTGGCGATGCGGCCGGCGTCCAGAAAGTTGCGGGTCTCGTCACCGAGCACGAGGTGCAGCGAGACGGCGTCCGATTGCGCCAGCAGCTCGTCGAGCGGAACCAGTTGCACCGGCGCGTCTGCCTGTGGCGTGCGATTCCAGGCGAGCACGCGCATGCCCATGCCGGTCGCGATGCGCGCGACCTCGCGGCCGATGCCGCCGAGGCCGATCAGGCCGAGCGTCTTGCCGGTGAGCTGCACGCCTTCGCGGGTCTGCCAGACGCCGCCGCGGATCTCGCGGTCCATGGCGGCGATGTCGCGCGCTGCGGCCCAAAGCAGCGCGATCGTGTGCTCGGCCACCGCGGTGTCGCCGTAGCCCTTGATGGTGTGCACGCGCACGCCGAGCCGGGCGAGCGCGTCGATGTCCATGTAGCTCGCCGCGCCGGTGCCGAGGAAGACCACGTGCTTGAGGTCGGGACATTGCGCCACGATCTCGGTCGGCAGGTAGGAGTGGTCGTCGAGACAGATCTCGTAGCCAGCCAGCAGCTGCGGCACGCGGGCGCGATCGTACGGCTCGTAGTTGACGTCGATCGGCGGGTCGTCCGGCTGGCGCACCTGCGTGAAGATCGGCCCGAGCTGATCGTTGCAGTCGAGAAACAGCGCTTTCATGGA
>DASWSO010000516.1:0-4857 GCA_036402635.1 Xanthobacteraceae bacterium | reverse complement strand
TGGTGCTCCACCAGGAAGGTGCTGTGATAGCCGAGCGCCTCGGCCTCGACGTTGTATTCGGTGAAATCCTTGTAGCCCTGCCCGCTGTCCACGCTGGGGCCGCCGTGCTTGGCGGTGGCGCTGCCGAAAAGACCAAACTGCATTCCGTTCTCCTTCTCGGCCCCGGTGCCGGCCGGACGTTTCGTTCTCCCCCCACATTTCCGACGCGGCGCGTGCGAGGGCAACGGTTTTCTTCGCCGGGGGGTTCAGTGGAAGTCTACAAGCCGGGTTGCGGCCGCCGCCCGAATAGGCTCAATCCGCACTCCAACCAAGGTTCGGGGGCGGGCAGGCAATGGCGAAAGAAAGTGCGGACCGGCGCGTCGCGCTGGTGACCGGAGCATCTTATGGAATCGGCGCGGCCGCCGCGGTCGCGCTGGCGCGGGACGGATGCGACGTCGCGGTCGCCGATTTGCGGGACGACGATCTGCGCGAGACCGTCGCGGCGGTCGAGGCGGAAGGCCGCGGCGCGCTGGGCATCGCGCTCGACGTGCGCTCGCAGGCCAGCATCGAGGCGGCGTTCGCGGCGGCGCTGAAGGCCTTCGGCCGCGTCGACGTGCTGGTCAACAATGCCGGCGTGCCCTCGCTCAACAAGGACGCGACCGAGATCACCCGCGAGGAGTGGGAGAGCATCCAGTCGGTCAACCTCACCGGCGTGTTCTTCATGAGCCAGCAGATCGGCCGGCACCTCATCGCCGCAAAGCGGCCGGGCTGCGTGGTCAGCCTCGCTTCCACCCACGGCCTGGTCGGATTCGCCGGCGCGTCGGCCTACGGCATCGCCAAGGCGGCGGTGGGCCACATGACGAAGATGCTGGCGATCGAGTGGGCGCCGCACGGCATCCGCGTCAACGCGATCGCGCCCGGAACCACCGAGACGAAGTCGCGCGCGCCGCGGCTCGCCATTGCGGAAGTGCGTGAGCAGATGCTGACGCGCATCCCGCTCGGCCGCTTCGGCACCGCCGAGGAGATGGGCGCCGCCATAGCCTATCTGGCGAGCGCGAACGCGTCCTACATTTCCGGACACACGCTGGTGCTCGACGGCGGCCTCACCGCGGCTTGACCGCGGATCAATGTGTCGTCCGTGATTGGGTGGTCCCCGCCATCCACGTCTTTGCCTCCCCAACGAGGGAAGACGTGGATGCCCGGCGCAAGGCCGGGCATGACGGGAAGCGCCCTACCCGCCGCCAGCAGGACGGAACATCGGCACCGGCGCGCCGCCGTCGCTCGGCCTGAACACGATCTCTACCGGCTGCCCGATCTCCAGCGCATCGAAGTCGCAGTCGACGATGTTGGTGAGCATGGTCGGCCCTTCCGCCAGCGTCACATACGCGAGCGCGAATGGCTCCGGCACGCGCCGCATCACGCTGAACGCGTAGATCGTGCCTTTGCCGGAACCCTCGACCCATTCGGTCGGCTCGCTCCAGCAGAACGGGCAGACCGCGCGCGGATACCAGTGGGTCTTGCCGCAGCCGGTGCACTTGCGCAGCAGGAAGCGCCCTTGCGCGGCTGCATCAAAGAAGGGCTGCGACTCGACGGTGAGCGGCGGCGCCGGCGGTATGCGTTCTTTCGCCATTGTTTATTCCCGCTCCATGATCAGCGTGGCGCTGCCCTGCCGGGTGCTGAGCTGCAGCCCGGTGCCGTGCGCGAGCGCGACGTCGCAGTTCTTCACCTGCACTTTCGGATGCGCCTCGCCGCGCAACTGCCGCACCGCCTCGATCACCTTGGTCATGCCGCCGCGGTTGGCCGGATGGTTGTTGCAGAGCCCACCGCCGTCGGTGTTGAACGGCAGCTTGCCGACCCCGGAAATGAGGTTGCCGTCGGCGACGAAGCGGCCGCCCTGCCCTTTCGGACAAAAGCCGAGATCCTCGATCTGCATCACCACCGTGATGGTGAAGCTGTCGTAGATCGACGCATACTTGATGTCGGCGGGCTTGACCTTGGCTTCCTCGAATGCCCGCGGGCCGGACCACACCGCCGCCGAATAGGTCAGGTCGATGTCGCCGCCGCGCTGATGCTTCACCGCTTCGCCGACGCCGGAGATCTTCACCAGCGGCTTGTCGAGCGTGCGGGCGATCTCCGGCCGCGTCACGATCAGCGCGCCGCCGCCGTCGCTGACGACGCAACAGTCCAGCCGGTGCAGCGGGTCGGCGATCACCGGCGAGGCGAGCACGTCCTCGACCGTCACCACGTCGCGCAGCATGGCGTGCGGATTGTATTGCGCATGATGCGAGGCCGCGACCTTGACCCAGGCCAGCTGCTCGCTGGTGGTGCCGTATTCGTACATGTGGCGCATCGCGCACATGCCGTAGCCGTTCACGGTGGCCACCCCGTAAGGGTGTTCCCAGGCGGCGTCCGGCTGGTTGGGGTCGCGCGCCCGCGCCACCGTGCCGGAATGGCCTTCGCTGCGCGGCCGCCCGGCCAGCGTGATCAGCGCGACGTTGCACTTGCCGAGCGCGATCGCCTCCGCCGCATGCGCCACATGCGCGATGTAGGAGCAGCCGCCGAGCTCGGTCGAATCGACGTGGCGGACCTTGAGGTTGAGGTAGTCGAGCATTGAAGAGGCGCCGAAGCCGGGCGCGTCGGCGGCGCAGAAGTAGCCGTCGATATCGTCCCGGCTCAGGCCGGCATCGGCGAGCGCGCCGATCGCCACCTCGGCATGCAGTTGCGCGATCGACTTGTCCGGCGCCTTGCGCGTCGGGTGCTCGAAAATGCCCGCGATATAGGCCTTGCCGTTGATGCTCATTCACACCGTTCGATGTCGTGGAAGCTCATGCGGAGGGTGGAACCTGCGAAGCGCTGCGTCAACGGTGAAGCGCCAGCGTCGGCTGCAGCGCGCAAGCCGTTGCCCGACAACCAATTCGGGCGCAGTATCGCGCGGGGGATTCCTAAGGAGAGCTGAGCAATGTCGCATATCAAGACGCTGGTTCTTGCCGCCGTGACCGTCTGCTTCGCCGGCGCGGCCTTGGCACAGATGCCGTCGACCAGTCCGCCGGACCGCACCCAGCCTGCCACCTCGATGCAGGACCGGCAGACCGCCGCCAAGGCGAAACGCGAGGAAGCGGCGCAACGCCGCGCCGCCGAGAAAGCGAAGCGCGACGCCTGCCGCGCCGAAGCGAAGGAGAAGAAGATCGGCCTGCTGAAGCGCAACGGCTATGTGCGCGAGTGCATGAAGCGCGCCTGAGACAGCATCCGCGCGCCGTGGCCGTTACGCCGCGGCGCGCCGAAGCTAAAGCGCCGCCACCGCCTGCACCTCGATCAGCAGCGGCTCCTGCACCAGCCGGTCGACCATCAGCAGCGTGTTGGGCGGATAGGCGCCGCCGGAAAACATGCGGGGAAACTCCCGCAGCCGGAACTGCATGAATTTCGGGATGTCCTGCGAGTGCACCAGATAGGTGGTGAACTCGACCACGTTGCTCCACCCGGCGCCGGCCGACTGCAGCGCCACCTCGATATTGGCGAAGGTCTGCACGCACTGCGCGTCGAAGTCACCGGCGAGCTTGCCGTCCCTGCCGATGCCGACCTGGCCGGCGATGTAGAGAAACTCCGACGCCTTCACCCGCGTCACGTTGGAGTATTGCCCGAGCGGCCTGCCGAGGCCCTCCGGGTTGTAGATCGTGATCTCCGCCATCGTGCTCACTCCCCCGCGTTGCGCCTGGATCGTAGCGGCGAACCGGCGCTCCGCAAATGTCGGCGGATGCCGTCGCGTGATCAGCGGCCGTCGACGGAGTAGCGCCCCGGCCCGTTGGCGAACAGCAGCAGAAAGCCGCCCATGATGCCGAGGTTCTTGAGCGCATGGGTGAGCTGGCTCGCATCGATCCAGAACTTGTGGCCGAGGTAGATTGTCGCGGCGGTGAACACGCACAGCCCGAGCGCGGCCCAGCGCGCCTTGAAGCCGACCAGCACCATCAGGCCGCCGATCAGCTCCACGGCGATGACCACCCATGCGACGATCTGCGGCGACGGAACGCCGGACCTGCCGAGAAACCCGGCAGTTCCGCCGACGTTCATCAACGATCTCGCGCCGATCACGATGAACAGTGCCGACAGCAGAACGCGCGCGACCAGAGCGACGGCATCGTTCATATTCTCTCTCCATTAACTGTGCCGGCGATATCGCGAGTCGCCGCAACCGACAACACGGCCTTCACGGCGTGACCGAAAGGGCCCGGCCGCTTGCCGTGACGGTTTCTGTCCATCAGGATGCGGCGCTTCAGGACGGGCGACAGCCCGCACGTGCCCGTAAAGAGGAGATCAAGCATGCAATCGCTCACCCGCCGCGCCGCGCTGACCGGAACCGCTGCGCTTGCGGCCGCCGTGCTCGCGCCGCGGATCTCGTTCGGCCAGGCTCCCGCCGGCCCGTTCAAGCTCGATCCGCTGCCGTACGCGAACAATGCGCTGGAGCCGCATATCGACGCCAAGACGATGGAGATCCATCACGACCGCCATCACGCGGCCTACGTCAACAACCTCAACACCGCCGCCAAAGACAATCCGGCGCTCGGCACCACGCCGCTGCAGGATCTGCTGGCCAAGCTGCAGGACGTGCCGGAGGCGGTTCGCACGGCGGTGCGCAACAACGGCGGCGGGCACGCCAATCACACGATGTTCTGGCAGATCATGGGACCGGGCGGCGGCAAGCCCGCCGGCGAGGTGGCGCAGGCGATCGACAGCGATCTCGGTGGCCTGGAGAAGCTGCAGAACGACTTCAACGCCGCCGGCGGCCGCGTGTTCGGTTCCGGCTGGGTGTTCGTCACCGTAACGAAGGACGGCAAGCTCGCGATCGAGACCAAGCCCAACCAGGACACGCCGCTGATGGATGGC
>DASWSO010000515.1:0-1968 GCA_036402635.1 Xanthobacteraceae bacterium | reverse complement strand
CGACCGCCCGAACATCGAGCTGCGCTTCCAGGCCAAGGAGCGGCCCCGCGACCAGATCGAGACCTTCCTGCGCCGGCACAAGGGCGCAAGCGGCATCATCTATTCCGCCTCGCGCAACGGCACCGAGCGGCTGGCCGACGCGCTCTCGGCGAAAGGCCACACCGCCCTCGCCTATCATGCCGGGCTCGACAATGCGCTGCGCAGCGAACGGCAGGATACGTTCCTGCAGGAGGACGGGATCGTCATGGTGGCGACCGTCGCGTTCGGCATGGGCATCAACAAGCCGGACGTCCGCTTCGTCGTCCATGCCGACATGCCGGGCGGGATCGAGAGCTATTACCAGGAGATCGGCCGCGCCGGCCGCGACGGGCTGCCAGCCGAGACGCTGACCCTCTACGGCATCGACGACATGATGCTGCGCCGGCGCCAGATCGACGAAAAAGAGGTCGGCGAGGAGCGCCGCCGCATCGAGCATCGCCGGCTCGGCGCCATGATCGACCTGTGCGAGGTGGCGGCCTGCCGGCGGCAATCGCTGCTCGCCTATTTCGGCGAGGAGGCGGAGCCGTGCGGCCGCTGCGATCTCTGCGCCGGTGGCGTGGCGCCGGTCGACGCGACCGAGGAGGCGCAAAAGGCGCTGTCCGCGGTGGTGCGCACGGGCCAGCGCTTCGGCGCCGGGCACCTTGTCGCGATCCTGTGCGGGGACGAGACCGAGGCGATCACCCGCAACGGCCACGACAAGCTCAAGACCTTCGGAATCGGCCGCGACCGGGATCGCCGCGCCTGGGCCGGCACGATCCGCCAGCTCTTCGCCGCCGGCGCCCTCACGCAGGCGAGCGAGGAGCATGGCGGCTTCGCCATGACGGAGCGGGGCGAGGCCATCCTGTTCGGCCGCGAGCGGATCGCGCTACGCCCGATCCAGGCGCCCCCTCCCCGTCGGGAGCGCCGTGACCGGCGCGAGGCGCCGCGCATGGACGGGCTCGACGAATCGGCCGCCGCGTTGTTCGCGGAGCTGCGCAAGCTCCGCCTCGCCTTCGCGCGCGAGGAAGGCGTCGCGGCCTTCATCATCTTCCCAGACCGCACCCTCATCGAGATGGCCGAGCGCCGCCCGTCCAGCCTCGACGAGCTCAGCCGGATCCAGGGCGTCGGCGCCCGCAAGCTCGCGCTCTACGGCGAGGCCTTCCTCGATGCGATCGTCAGCTTCCAGGGCTGATCCGGGCGCAACCCGGGCTCAGCGCTAGCCAGCTGCCGATTATTCGCAGACGCGGACCCGGCGAACGAACGTGTTCCCGTCCTCGTCGACGAACCGCTGCCGCCGGACGTAGCATTCGTCATCATAGGCCCCAGCCGCGCCGGCAGCCACCGCGCCGAGCGCCAGGCCGCCGGCTCCGATCGCGAGCGGCACGCCGTAGCCGTACCCCTTGCCGTAGCCGCCGCCCCACTTCTTACCGCCGCCACCCCAGCCGCCACCGCCGCCACCCCAGCCGCCGCTGCCGCCGCCGGCTTCCGCCGTGGTGAGCGTTGCACCGAGCGCCGCGATCGCCATCAAGGCGCCGATCGTCTTCGGAAAGCGAGCCATGGTCTTCTCCCATTCTGGTGAGCGGCCGTGTTCCAGCGACCGTGACCCAGTGTGGGACGGATCCGGCCCGACTGCTGTGCCCCCGCGCACCCGCCTCGCCGTACAGGGCGTGACGTGGCGAGGATGGACGCTCACCCGACCAGCCAGGCGAAAGCGCGGCGCAGTTCGGCCGTGCCGTTGCGGTCGAACCAGCGGCCGTGGCTGAAGATGACACGCTCGGGATGCTCGGCGATCAGGCGTGACACGGCAGCGGCCGCCGGGGCGCGGCGCATTCGGACGATCAGCCGGAGGTAGATCGGGGCCTTTCCGTTCGGGGCGAGCGCGCCGGTGGCGGTCGCGAACAGGCGCGTGGCCAGCGGCAGCTTGCCGGGTTCGAGGTTCTGGATGAGGTC
>DASWSO010000514.1:0-5524 GCA_036402635.1 Xanthobacteraceae bacterium | reverse complement strand
ATCGAGCCGCTCGAACGCCTGCACCTGCCGCGTCCGCTCCGGCGTGTCCGGCAGCAACCGCAGCAGCGCGTCGGCAAGGTTCTCCGGCGTGCACGCCTCTTGCAGGTATTCGGGGACGACGTTCTCATCCAGCACGAGGTTAGCGAGGATAACGCTCGGTACCCGGATCAGGCGGCGCAAGATGACGGCCTCGATCGACGCCACGCGATAGGCGGCGACCGTCGGCACCCCGGCGAGCGCCAGCTCCAACGTCACCGTCCCGGAGGCCGCCAGCGCCGCGCGCGCGATCCGGAAAGCGGCGTGTTTGTCGTCCTCTCCCACCACGATCGTCGGACGCACGTCCCACGGCTGCGTGGCCGCGCGGACTTCGTCCACAAGGTGGGGCAAGGTCGGCAGCACCACCTCGACCTCGCCGAGGCGGCCGCGGACGCGCCGCACCGCCTCGCCGAAAGGATCGAGCAACCGGCGGACTTCGCCGTGGCGACTCCCCGGCAGCACCAGCAGCACCGGAGGATGCGCGCCGCGCCGCCGCGCCTCGTCGGGGTCGGGGCGCAGCTCTTGCACGCGTTCGGCGAGCGGATGGCCGACAAAGGTGCACGGCGGTCCGCCGAGCCGCGCATGCGCATCCGGCTCGAACGGCAGCAGCGCAAGCACATGGTCGATATAGCCGCGCATCTTGCGCGCGCGGCCCGGGCGCCACGCCCAGACGCTCGGAGACACGTAGTTCACGATGGAAATGTTGGGTGCGGCCGCGCGCACGCGGCGCGCCACCCGATGGGTGAAATCCGGACTGTCGATGATCACCAGCACATCCGGCTGCGCGGCAATGACCGCATCGGCCGCCTCGCGGATGCGCCTCATGATCCGCCGCAGGCCGGTGGCAACGCCGGCGAAGCCCATCAGCGCGGTATCGCCGAGCGGGAAAATGCTGCTGAAGCCGGCCGCTGCCATCGCGTCGCCGCCGACTCCGCCGAAGCTGACTGCGTCGCCGAGGCGGGCCTGCAGCGTACGCATCAATTGCGCCCCCAGGAGATCGCCGGACGGCTCGCCAACCACGATGAAGACGCGGAGCATGCCGGTGGCTGCGCCCGCCCCCGCCGGGATCATGGGCCGGGGGCCGCTTCCGGGTTGACGCCGACCACGAATATCCCGGCCCGGTCGGCTGCTTCCTTCACGGCGAACGGTTCCGCGATCATCACCGCGCCGGCGCGCAGCATGATCCCGCGCAAGCCGGCACGGCGTACGCCGTCGACCGTCTGCGGCCCGATCGCCGGCAGATCCAGGCGGAGCTCCTGTGCGGGTTTCGGCGCCTTCACCAGCACGCCGGTGCGATCGGACGGTGCAATGCGGCCCTGTTCGCGGAGTTCCGCGACCCGCAGCAGCATCGCGTCGGTGCCCTCGACGGCCTCGACCGCCAGCACGTGCTTGTCGGCGACCACCGCCGCCTGCCCCACGTCGAACGGGCCGATGGCGTCGAGCAGCGCGAAGCCGTGGGCCGCATCGGCGAGATCGCGCGCGGTCGGCTGCGTGCTGGTCAGCACGCCGTCTTGAACGAGAATTTCCGGCGCGACTTCGTGCGGCCCGAGCAGGCGCAAGCCCTGCTGCTCGAACAGGCGGGCCACTCCCGAAAGGAGGTGATCGTCGCCGCCGCGAAACAGCCGGTAGAGCTGCGGCAGCATGCGCAGCGTGGTCCAATCGAGACGCATGTCGCGCAGCGCCGGCCGCACCATTGTGCCGATGCAGGTGACATCGCGGCAGCCGGCCTCGCGCAGCAGTCGCAGCATCCGGCCGAACCGCCCGACCGCAATCCAATCATGCGGATAGCGTGCCACCGCGGCGCGATCCGCGAAGCCCTCGATCGCCAGCAGGTAGACCGAACGGCCGCTGCCGATCAGTGCGTCGGCGACCGCGAACGGCAGCGTGCCGCCGCCGCAGATCACGGCGAGCGGCGACGCTTCGCTCGCGTCGGGGCGAACGGACGCAGCCTGTGCCATACGGTCAGTCCTCCCGCGCGGCCGGCAACGGGCGGCAGAGTGTGCGTCGCCCACGGCCGCGCACGAAGCTCACGATCTCCCTTACCGCCGGCTCGTCGTTCGCTTCCGCTTCCGCCTCCTGCAGCAGTTCGTCGATCGCACCGGGCGCCATGAAAATCCGGCGGTAGGCGCGGCGCACCGCGTGAATGGTGGCTTGCGCCAGACTGCGGCGCTTCATCCCCACGACATTGATGCCGACCAGGCGAGCATGATCCCCGCTTGCCAGGCCGTATGGGATGACGTCGCCGCGTACGCCGCTGACGCCGCCGATCATGGCCTGCGGACCGATCCGCGTGTGCTGATGCACCGCCGACAGTCCGCCGATGAAGACGTGATCGCCGATCTGGCAATGGCCGCCGAGGGTCGCGCAATTGGCGAACACGACGTGATCGCCGACCTGGCAGTCGTGCCCGACATGCGCATAGGCCATGAAGAATCCACCCGCCCCGACCGTCGTCAGGCCGCCGCCGGCCTCGGTGCCGAGGCTCATGGTGACGCCTTCGCGGATATCGCAACCGGGACCGATGACGAGCCGGGTCGGCTCGCCGCGATAGCCGGTGGATTGCGGCGCCGTGCCGAGCGAGGCGTACGGATACACCACCGTTCCGGCCCCGATGGTCGTGCGGCCGGCGACCGTCACGTTGTTGAGCAGCCGGCAGCCTGGGCCAATCGCGACGTCCGGGCCGACGACACAGAACGGGCCGATCTCGACGTCGTCGGCAATCACGGCCGAGGGGTCGACACAGGCGAGAGCGTGGATGCGCGCCATCGGCTCGCTACTGCTCGCCGATCATGGCGCCGAGTTCGGCCTCGCAGGCGAGCGCTCCGCCGACCCGCGCCTCGCCGCGGAACCACCACATCAGCTTGCGCCGGTTGAGCTTGGTCATGTGGTACTCGATGCGGTCGCCGGGGCCGACCGGGCGACGGAATTTGGCCTTGTCGACGGTGAGGAAAAACACCGACTTCGGCGCGGCGTCGTTGCGCATGAATTGCGCGCAGATGACGCCGGCGGTCTGCGCCATGCCTTCCAGCAGCAGCACGCCCGGCATCACCGGCCGGGCCGGAAAGTGCCCCTGGAAGAACGGCTCGTTGATGGTGACGTTCTTGATTCCGATGCCGGATTCGTCGCGCACGACGCGCTCGACCCGATCCACCAGCAGGAACGGATAGCGGTGCGGCAGCAGCGCCATGATGGCGGCGATGTCAAACGTTTCTCCCTGCTCTTCGCCGACTGCCGCAATGTCATTCGTTGTCACTTCCATCACCTGCTTTGCCTGCGCTGCGGCGAGCCGCGTCCCCGCGCGCCAGCTGTTCCAGCACCTTCATCTCGCGAAACCAGGCACGGATCGGCTTGGCGGGCGTTCCACCCCAGCGAGCGCCGGGCGGAACATCGTCGTTGACGATACTGATCGCCGCGATCTGCGCACCCTCGCCGATGGTCACATGATTGTTGGTCCCGACCCTCGCTCCCAGCACCACGAAGTCGCCCAGCGTCGTGCTGCCGGACAGTCCGCTCTGGGCCACAACGACGCAATGTCGGCCGATGGTCACATTGTGTCCGACCTGCACGAGGTTGTCGATCTTGCTGCCCTCGCCGATCACGGTGTCGCGGCTGGCACCGCGGTCGATGGTCGTGTTGGCGCCCACCTCGACATCGTCCTGGATGATCACGCGACCGACCTGCGGCACCTTCTCGTGGCCTTTCGCGCCCATGACATAGCCGAACCCGTCCTGCCCGATGCGGCAGCCCGGATGGATGATGACGCGATCGCCGATCAGCGCATGGGTGACGGTGGCGCCCGCACCGACGGCGCAATTGCGCCCCACCCGCACGTGGGGGCCGATCACGGCGCCGGCACCGATGACGGTGCCCTCGCCAATTTCCGCACCCGGACCGATCACGGCGCCCGGGTCGACGCGGACGCCGTGCTCGAGCCGCGCCGCCGCATGCACGGAGGCGCCGGGCGCAATGCCGCTCGTGCCGAACAGCGAACCGGGCCGCAGCGCGTCGGCATGAAGCGCGCGCGCCGCCGTCACGAAGGCGCGATAGGGCTCCGCTGAAACCAGCACCGCGGTGGTCGCCGGCACCTGGTCTTTGAAGCGAGCCGACGTGATGCAGATGCCGGCGCGGGTGTCGGACAGGTCGGCTGCGTATTTCGGATTGTCGAGAAACGCGAGATCGTCGGCCCCGGCGAGGTCGAGCGCCGCGATCCGGCGCACTTTGCGATCGGCGGCGCTGCCGGGTTGCGGCACCGCCCCGGTCAGCGCAGCGATCTCGCTCAGGCTCAGCTCAGCCGCAGAGCCGTGGAAGCGTGGTTCGTTCATACCTGCCGGGCGCGGGCGGACGGCGGCTTAGAACTTGCCGCCGCCGCTGAAGCGGAACCGCTGGGTCCGGTCATTCGCGTCCTTGGTCAGCGCATAGGCGTAGTCGAAGCGGATCGGGCCGAACGGCGATTCCCAAAGCAGCCCCGCGCCGATCGAGCTGCGGATGGTATTGCTGTCCGTCGGGTTGATCACCTGCCCGGTCCCCGGCACGCAACCCGGAACGGCAGGGTTGAAGCAGTCTCTCGGACCCTGATAGGTCGTAATGCCACGGTAATTCCACAGCGATCCGGCGTCCGCAAACACCGCGGCCTTCATGCCGAAATCCTTCGGCGCGAACAGCAGCGGATACTGGAATTCAACCGACGCGCCCCAGTACATGGTGCCGCCGAGCGCGTCCTGGGTCGAACCGAACGTCATGTCGCGCGGTCCGATACCGGCCTGCTGGAAGCCGCGCACCAGCGTCGGACCGAGGAAGAAGTGGTCCATCATGCTGAGGTTTTTGCCGCCCCATCCGGCGATATGGCCGGCCTGTCCGCGGACGATCGCGGTCACGTCCCAACCGACATCGTAGTAATAGCGCGCATCGCCGGTGGTGCGGACGAACTGGCTGTCGCCACCCACGCCTGCGAAATCCTGCTTGAACTCGACCAGGAAGCCCTTCGACGGATTACGCGCGTTGTCCAGCGTGTTGTAGTTGGCCGTGTAGCCGACCAGCGAGGTGATCCTTCCGCCTTCGTTGGCGAATTTGCGGATCGAGGGCGCCGCCGGAATACAGCTGCCGACGATTTCGCCGTTCTGGGACAGATAAGGAAGCACTGGCAGGGTTCCGGCGAAGCAGTTGTTCTCCGGGTTCAGCAGGATCTGCTGCTGGTACGCCGAGTAGCGCAGCTGCACGTTGATGTCGTCGGTGATCGGAACGCCGAAGCGGAAGCCGGCGCCGACCGTGCGCGTCTCATAGGATTGATAGGTCGAAGCCAGGATGTTCTTGGCGAACACGTCGACGCCGAAGGCCAGCCGATAGTCGAACAGATACGGCTCGACAAATGACAGCTCGAAGCCGCGCGAGCGCTGGCCGTACTGCACCGCCGCTTTGGCGAACTGGCCACGGCCAAGCAGGTTGCGTTCCGCGACACTGACTTCCGCCAGCATCCCGTCCGAGGTCGAAT
>DASWSO010000513.1:0-8799 GCA_036402635.1 Xanthobacteraceae bacterium | reverse complement strand
GGCCTGCCGCAAGCACAAGAAAGTGCTCGGCATGGGCGGGGTCTACGACCAGGAGTTCGCCTCCCGCTATATCGGCATGGGCGCCAGCATGATCCTGTCCGGCAGCGACCACAACATGCTGATGGACGGCGCCACGCGGCGGGCGCAGTTCCTGCGCGGGCTGGCCAAGACGTAGCGCCGGTGCGGCACGATTGCGGATAAATCGTCACCGTATCGTTTACCTCAATCGTGCCCGGAAAGGGCTTTGCAACGCTTCGGTAATCGCCCGCGCGCACAACGGATGGCCTATTTGGGAGGCCGACCTTGGGGCAAGACGGGGAATCGATCGCGCTGATCCACGAGCTGGAGCAGGCGCTGACCAGCGGCTCGAGCGAGCGGCGCACGCAGATGCTGCGCCGCGTCACCGACCTTTTCCTCGACCGCGCGCCGAAGCTCAGCGAGCAGCAGACCGCAGTGTTCGACGAGGTCATCGACCGCCTCGCCGACAAGATGGAGCTGCGCATCCGCCAGGAGCTGGCGGAAAAGCTCGCGCTCACGCCGCTGGCGCCGCCCAACATCACGCGCCGGCTGGCGACCCAGGAAATCGAGGTGGCGCGGGCGATCCTGGTGAATTCCACCACGCTTTGCGAGAACGATTTGGTGGCGATCGCGTCGGAAGCCGACCAGCCGCATCTGTTGAGCATCAGCGAACGGGCCGTGCTGTCCTCGCGCGTCACCGACGTGCTGGTGCAGCGCGGCGATCAGCAGGTGGTGCGCAGCGTCGCCGGCAACGACGGCGCGAGTTTCTCCGATTTCGGTTTCGCCGCCATGGTGGAGAAGGCCGGCGGCGACGAGGTGCTGCAGGAGCGCCTGGGCGCCCGCCGCGACCTGCCGAAGGCGCATACCGAGGCGCTGCTGCAGGTCGCCACCGAGCGGGTGCGCCAGCGGCTCCTGACCAGCGGCCAGTTCGACGGCGACAGCAGCGCCGCCCGCACGATGCGGGCGCTGGCCGACGACGTGCTGAAGCGGCCCGCCTCGCGCGACCTCGACTACATCACCGCCACGGCGGCGGTGGACGAGGTGGAGCGCGCCTGCCACGGCATCGGCCGCAACGAGCTGGTCGGCTTCGCGGCGGCCGGCCGCGAGGCGGAGCTGATCGTCGCGCTGGCGCGCATGTCCGGGCTGCCGATCGAAACCATCGAGGGCATCTGGAGGGCGGAGCCGGACGACGGCGTCATCATCCTGGCGAAGGCGCTCGGGCTCGACTGGCCGACGACGCGCGAGATCATCCGCGCCTCGCCGGACCGCGCCAGCGTCTTCCGCAACGACATCCCGGCCAAGAAATACGTGCAGCTGAGCCCGCAGGTGGCGCAGCGCGTCGTCCGGTTCTGGAAGGTGCGGCAGGCGAGCCTCGCGCCGGCGGCCGCGGCGGCGGGGTAGGGCGGTCACCTCAGCCGCAAGTGCCGCAGCCGCCCGTCCCACCGCCGCGGTGGCGGATCAATCGAGACTGACCACCGCACGGATCGTCGTCGCATTGGCCGGTGCGGTGTAGCTTTGCCCGGTGATCGACTTCCCGGGCGGCGCCGTCTCCTGCATCGGTGCCTGGGTGTTGATGCCGGTGAGAATGGTCAGCGGCGGGGTGGAGGGGCCGGCGCTCGTCGTGACCGTCGTAAAGGTCGCCTTCAGGCCCGACCCGAAAATGGTTTTGAGGGTCGACAGGTCGGTCGTGAGATCGAGCCGCCCCAGCTGTTTGCCATTGACATAAAAGGCATGGCACGGGAACGCCGAGCCGGCGCCGTAAAGGACCAGGTTTGGAGCGGCGTAGGTCAGCATCGCCTCGCACCAGACCCAGGGTACGTGGGCGGGCGCTCCCATCGCCACCACCCCGATGTAGTCGCCGCGCGTACCGGCGCGGAACTTGATGAAGCTGTGTCCTAAAATGATTTCGTGACGCGGAACGGGTATCGAAGAGTAAGCCAGAGGGGTAATGCCGCGGGGTTGCCAGGCGGTGCCGGGAAGAACGATCTCTGATAACGAGCTTTTCTCTCCCTCGTTATAAGCGGTGGCTTCGGAGTGCATCTTGCCGGCGACGGTCGGATCAATCGTGACCAGCGAAGTTAGGGCCACGCCTTTGTACAGCTCCCATTTCGAGTCGAATGGCGGCGTGTAGCCGCCGTCGAGGACCGGGTCGGAGCCCTGGGCGCGGCGTGTCGATTGGAACACGCCTTGTCGTCGATATTGATATCGACCGTGAAGGACGTCAGGCTGCGGTACTTCTTTGCCAGTGTGGACCCGGCCTGATACTTGCGTCCGTCGAAGGTTTTGGGCGGCGTGGGATTGGCGGTATGAGACATGCCGTAGCAAAGCTGATCTAGCCAGGCGTCCTGCTTGAAGACGTTCAACGGCATCGACCGGAAGCGGCTCATCAAACCTTCGTCGATCCAGCTTATGCTGGCGACGTTGACGGTCACCAAGCCCATCCCATCCTCCCTCCGCAGCGTAGCCGGCACGCTGCAATGGCGGCTTCATCTTAACCGCAGCCATTAAAAGGGAACAATAGAGAGAATGGTAAGGCGGACGCCTAACCGGGCGGCACTTTGACCTGCGGAGCGCCGCCCGGAAAGCTTGGACCGCTTAGTTTGGCCGCACCCACGCGCTGATCTTGTCCCACCGCTCGCGCCAGCTCAGCCGCTCCGCCACCGAGCTCACGCGCGCGGCCACCATCTTGGCGTCGACGCCGATCCCGTAGTGGCAGTCGCAAAACAGGTGGTGCACCTGATGCTGGGAGAGGCTGAAGAACGCCATCGCATCGCCGAGCGTATCGCCGGCGAGGCCGGCGCGCCGCAAAGGCGCGTCCTGGTAGGCGAGCGCCAGCGGAGAAAATTCGCCGCGCAGCTCGGCACGCTCCGGCATCGGGACGTACTCGATGCGGGTGAGCAGCCGCAGCGGCCCTTCGTAGGCGCGCAGCACTTCCGTCAGGCGGCGCAGCCGCTCGCGTCGCACGGTTCGCGCCGTCCGGCCGTCGGCGGGCGCGATGCTGGCGACCTGGGTGATCTGGTCCAATGTGCGGTGTTCCATGGAACTCTCCGAAACAGCCCCCCAAGCCTCCTCGCTTATCCGATTGGTACGCTGGCCGTCATTGACGGGCGACAATTTCGCCTGCCGACGCGAGCGGCAGCGGCGCCCGTTGACGAGCGTCAAGGCTACTGCGGCGGCGATCGCCCAACCCAGACCATCGAGGGGCTCGCGCGGCTCGCAGCCGAACGCTCTTGGAGCAGGCCATGAAACCAGCAGCTCTCGTCCTCGCCGTCATCGGCGTCGTGCTGACCGCGTCGGCGGCGTCGGCCCAGTTCGGGTTCTACATCGGGCCGCACGGGGCGCGATTCCACGTCGGGCCGCCGCGATGGCACTACGGCCCGGTGCTCACGGAAGAAGTGATCATCCGCCGGCGCCCGCGCTGCCGCGTGGTGGAAGAGGAGCGGGAGCGGGCCGACGGCACCGTCGTCATCCGCCGCGTGCGCCGTTGCCGCTAGCCTCACACCGGGCGGGCGCGCATGAAGTGGCGCTCGATCAGGTAATAGGACCCGATCGCCAGAGTGAATGCGATCGGCCAGCCGATCAGAAAAACCTGATAGTAGCGGAAGCCGCCGCCGCGTAAGAGCGAGAAGACCGGGTAGTGCCAGAGGTAAAGGCCGTAGCAGATGCGGCCGCAGAACACGAAGGCCGGCCACTCGTAAAGCGCATGCATGAAGATGCGCTTCGGCTGCAGCAGCGCGGCCACCGCGATCGCGCCCGGAATGGCGCCGAACAGCGGCATCACATAGTAGTACCAGCGCAGGTGCTCGGTGATGTTGAACCCGCACCAGAGCGCGAAGGCCGCGAGCGGCACCAGGCTCCAAGCCAGCACCCAACAGGCGCGCGGGTAGCTGGCGAGATCGACGATCCGCAGCACCACCGCCAAGGCGCAGCCGATCAGCAGGGCGTCGGCGCGGGTGTCGAAGGCATTGTACAGCCGCTGCATCGTGGCGCCGTTATAGGTCAGCCATATGCGCCAGATCGCGAAGCCGGCGGCAGCCGTCAGGATGATCGCGACGGTGCGCCAGCTCGCCCCGAAATACCGCATGAGCAGGGCGAAGGTGAGCGGCCAAAGCACATAGAACTGCTCTTCGATCGACAGCGACCAGGTGTGGGTGGTGTACCAGAGGCCGATCCCGTCGAAGGCGCGCCAGTAGTTGGAGATGTAGAAGAACGCCACTGCCGCGTCGATCAGCCGGAGCTCGAACTCGCGGGAGAGGAACCAGGCGACCACCACGATCGCGGCGCACAGCATCGCCAGCGCTGGGAAAAGCCGCATGAAGCGGCGCATGTAGAATTTCTTGAAGTCGATGCGCCCGCGCTTGCGGTAGTCGGAGAGCAGCAGGGAGGTGATGAGGAACCCGCTCATCACGAAGAAGATGTCCATGTAGACGATGGCGCCCGGCAACAGCAGCCCGCGCGTATGCGCCACCAGCACGCCGAGCGTGAGGATACCGCGCACGCCGTCGAGCGCTGCCGAATAGCCGAGCGGGTAGCCGCCGCGCGTCCCGCTCCACGCCAGCGCCCGCGTCAGCCAGGCTTTGAGAGCGTGGGCAAGCGGGAGACCGGGCGCGACCAGCGCCGACATCCGGCTCAGTCCCGAGGCCTGCGATGGTGGGTCAGCGGCGGCGCTGCCGAGTTGCTGATGTTGAGCCAATCCCTGCATTCCCGAGTGCCGGCGCGCGGGGTTAAAGCCTTATCGCTTCAGGTGTCGTCCGCGCCAAAGCGGGGACCCGGTAATCACCGCCGGTGCTCCTCATGCACGGCTTGCGTTTACCGGATACCCGCTGTCGCGGGTATGACACCGGAATGAATCAGCTCCGACGATTACTGCTCTAGGTGATCATACGGGAGATTTCGAGCCGGCCGTAACCGCCGGCGGGCGATTCCGGAAGGGCTGTGTTGATTGGGTGCCGCCGGAGCCCTTTTGGCCCCGCGAAGGCTAGTCCTGCCAGGCCCCTAACCGCGCGCGACGGTGCGCACCCGCGGCTGCGCGCGCGGCTCCACCGCGACGCGATCGTTCTCGGTCCACAGGCAGTCGGGGCCGAGGTCGGCGATGGTGGGGCAGCCCATCTGCCCCATGTTGAGGTCGAGCTCGGTGCGCAGGATCTCGATCACGCGGTTGGCGCCGGCGAGCCCACCGGCCGAGACGCCGTAGAGCCCAGCGCGGCCCAAAAACGTGAACTTCGCCCCGACGCAGAGCGCCGTGATGATGTCGGAGCCGCGGCGGATGCCGCTGTCCAGCATCAGCGTGGCGCGCTCGCCGACCGCGGCGTCGATCGCCGGGAAAACGTCGATCGGCGCCGGCGCGCGGTCGAGCTGGCGGCCGCCGTGGTTGGAGACGAGAATGCCGTCGGCGCCGAGCGCCACCGCGCGCTCGGCATCGTCGACCCGCATGATGCCTTTGACCACCAGTTTGCCGGGCCACAGCTTGCGGTAGCTTTCGAGCTCGCGCCAGGTCTGCGAGGCCGGCGGCACCTGCGTGTTGAAGAACTCGGCGACCTCGATGGCGCCGGCGCCGGCCGGCGCATAGGCCACCCAGTTGTCCAGCATGGGCGCGCCGCCGTGCCGCAGATATTCGATCACCCAGGCCGGATGCCGCAGCGCCTCGGCGACGATCGAGGGCTTCAGCCTGTGGCGGAAGTTGAAGCCGTTGCGGATGTTGCGCTCGCGCCGGGTGCGCACCGGCACGTCCACCGTCACCATCAGCACGTTGACGCCGGCGTCGCGGGCGCGCCGCAGCAGGTCGGCGCAGATGTTCGGGTCGGTGGCGGCGTAGAGCTGGTACCAGAGATGATCCGGCGCGATCCGGGCGGCGGCTTCCATCGCGGCATTGCTGGCGCCCGACATCACGTACGGGATGTTGGCGGCGCGCGCCGCTTCCGCCAGCATCAGCTCGCTGCCGCGCCGGAACAGCCCCATGGTGCCGGTCGGCCCGAACCCGAACGGGCTCGCATAGGTCTTGCCGAACAAGCTGACCGACTGGTCGCGCTTGCCGACGTCGACCAGATAGCGCGGCAGCAGACGATAGCGCAGGAAGCCGGCCTCGTTGGTCGGCATGCCGCGCTCGTCCTCGACCCCGCCGTCGATGTAGTCGAACGCGATGCGCGGCAGCCGCCGCCGGCACATGCGGCGCAGGTCCTCGACGTTGACGGCGTTTTCGACGTTCATTGCTTCCCTCGCCTGCGGCGTGGTTTTCCCGCCCCGTCATGCCCGGACTTGATCCGGGCGTCCATCGTAAGACCCCCCACCGTCATGGCCGGGCTTGTCCCGGCCATCCACGTCTTTCTTTTTGACATCCAGCAAGACGTGGATGCCCGCGACGGGCGCGGGCATGACGGCTGTGGGTTGTCGGCTATTGCGTCGCCTGGATGCTACTGCGTCGCCTGGATGTTGTGCACGCGCACCACGTCGCCGAGCCGCTTGATCTCGGTCGTCAGAAGCTCGGTGGCGGCCGCCGGATGGCGCAGGGTCTCCGGATAGACGCTCATGCCGTTGGATTCGAACACCCGCAGCACGCGCGGATCGGAGAAGCTCTTGCGCAGCGCCTCGTTGAGCCGCGCGATCACCGGCTGCGGCGTGCCGGCCGGCGCGAACAGCGCGTGCCAGTAAGGCAGGTCGAGGTCCGGATAGGCGAGCGGCAGCGGCTCCACCGTCGGCGCGGCCGGGAAGCGCTCGCGCCCGGTGATGCCGTAACCTTTCAGCGTGCCGGCCTGCATCTGCTCGACCCCGAAGTTGAGGCCGACGCAGGTCAGGTCGATATGGCCGGCGATGGTGTCGGCCATGGCCGGGCCGCCGCCGCGATAGGGCACGAGGTCGATCGGGGCGCCGATCGCCTGCGCCAGCAGCGCGCCGCAGAAGTGTCCCATCGAGCCGGCGCCGGGATGGCCGAAACTCAGCCGCGTGCCGCTGCGCTTGGCCCAGTCGACCAGGTCGCGCATCGTGTCGGCCGGCAGCGTCTTGCGCCCCACGATCATCAGCGGTCCGATGCTGACGAGGCCGATGCCGGAAAGATCCTTCTCGGGGTTGAAGCCGAGCTTGGGATAGAGCGCGACCGCGGCCGCGAGCCCGGGCTGATGCAGCAGGATGGTGTAGCCGTCGGGTGCGGCGCGGGCGACGCGGCCGGCGCCGATGGTGCCGCCGCCACCGCCGGCATTCTCGATCACCACCGCCTGGCCGAGCGCCGCCGCCATGCTCTCGCCGATGGCGCGGCCGACCGCGTCGGTGCCGCCGCCGGCCGCATAGGGCACGACCATGGTGATCGGCCGCTGCGGAAAATCCTGCGCGCCTGCGGGCGCCGCGCCGACGAGCATCGCGACGACGAGGGACGCGACGACGAGGAACGCGACGACGACGGACGCGAGGCGCAAGCTACGGATGGTCATGCGTGTTTCCTCAAGGCTTCTTGGCGGCGACGGGATGCCGGCGATCGGCGGCGCGCGATGCGCGTGATGAGGGGGTCGGACGGAACCTGGGCGCCGGATTGGATACACCCAAAATCCGGCGCCAGTCACCTGCCGCAGCGCCGAAACGATACTTACGCCAGTGCGGCCCACTCATAGTCTGGCGTCCCGCTCCAGGTCAGGCGGACAATGCCGCCCTGCGCAACGGACTGAACCGCTGCCGGCCAAAGCGCCACCAGACACGTGCCGGCGCCGTGGCGCACCGAGGGATAGACGATGCCGTTGAGCCCGCGGTGCCGCACCGTGTCGGCGAGATGGTTGCCCGCCGGATAGCCAACGACCGGGTCGGCGCTGAGGCATTCCGGCGCAGGTCGCAGGTCTCGCAGATCGGCAAACTCGCCGGCAAAGCTGGCAAACATTTCGGCGTAGTCGACAACCGCATTGAAGTCGTTGGTGCGCTCTAATTCTCGCGTCAGATGAAAGGCGACTTCCGCAATGCACGTCTCCAGAGCGAGCGCGGCGTACCAAGCGCCGCGTCCTGGCCCATTGAACCGATTCAGCTCGGCGGGACGCCAATAAGAGAACGCCGCGTTGATGAATGCAGCATGGGCAGGCCCGGCGACCAGCTGCTCCACCGGCAGGTCTGCAGCGCCATGGTGCTGGATCGTCAGACGCCCACTGGTCGCCGCCTCGATCTCAGCGAGGTCAGCCATAAAGTCGCGTCCAACCAGCTTGCGCAAAACCGGGTCCCGCAGCCGCGCAGACGACACCAGCCGGACGGTTCGCTCCCAGGCGATGCGCGTGATCGGGAATGCCGGCAGCGCGGGGACGACGGCCGCACTCTCGGGCGGCTCAGTCACAAGCCGCCGCGCAATGCATCCACATAGCGACGCACTTCCAACATCAGCGGGATGCCGCCTTCGATCATCGCTTCGATCGGTGTGCGGCCCTGAAACAACGGACCGGAGTTTCGCGACTGCACCCACCGGTCGGCCATGCCATCCGCGAATAGGAGATGCAGGCCCTTGAAGATCCCACTCAGTGCGGAGACGCGGGTCAGCTGATCCTGCGAGAGTGTTTGCTGCCAGGTCGCGGCGCGAATCCGGTCCCAGGTGCTGATAGAGATGCCGAGCAACTGGGCCATTTGGGGCCCGGTCATCCGCCACGTATCCGCAAGATTGCGGACCGCTTCCAACGCCGCCGGCGTGAGCCGAATGCGGTCCTGTTCGTGCGCAAAAGTCTGCAGCCGTCGGCTGCCGTCAACGGGCACGGCCTGCGCGGTAGAATGGGGCGCCGGAGACATAACGTGAATCCTAGCCTCATCTGGGGCTGATGGCAACGC
>DASWSO010000512.1:0-20958 GCA_036402635.1 Xanthobacteraceae bacterium | reverse complement strand
CTGTTGCCCTGCGGGCGGGTTTCAGACTGGCCGGTGCGGGCGGGCGCGGTGCCCTGGCCGCTTTGCGACTGGGTGGTCGTGGACGGTGCGCTATCGCGCGCCGCCGGCGCGCCCGCGGAACCGCCGCCGCTCGCACCGCCTGAGGCACCCGCGCCGGCGCCGCCACCCGCAGGTGCTGTCGCCGCCGGAGGCGCGCCGCCGCCCGCTGCTCCGCCGGCCGCGCCGCCGCCGCCGGTCGCGCCAGACTGCGCATAGGCGAGAACCGAGGCGCCCGCCAGGAACGTGCCGGCCAGCGCCGCCAAGCCGAAATGCTTCTTAGCCATCATGAAACCTCCAGAAGGTGTGTGTTCCCCGACCGAAAACGGTCTCCGGAGGGCTAAGGTTCCGCTTGACCGTCGCCTCGCATACGAATGCGCGACGACTCTGGGAGAGGAGGGAGGCTAGGAGGCGCGGGCGACCGGGCGCAGCGGCGCATAGGGGGCGCCGGCGCGCACCCGTACCTCGACGTCGAGGCCGAGGTAATCGGAGGCCGCGCCCCACCAGGTGCCGGAGAGCGGCACCGCCTGCACCGGATCGCGCGCCACCGCCACCCGGATCAGGTCGCGATTGCCGACGATGCCGTTGGTCGGGTCGAACTCGACCCAGCCGGCGCCCGGCAGGTAGACTTGGCACCAGGCGTGGGTGGAGCCGCCGCCGACATGCTGCGGCCCGTCGCGGTCGGCGACGTAGAGGTAGCCGGAGACGAAGCGGGCGGCGAGGTCGAGCGAGCGCACCGCCTCGATCATCAGCAGCGCCAGATCGCGGCAGCTGCCGCGCCCGAGCTTGAGCGTCAGCGCCGGGTCGCGGGTGCCGGGCTCGAGCCGCCGCTCATAGGCGAAGCCTTCGTGGATGGCGGCGGTGAGCGTCGTCAGCAGCGCCGCCGTGTCGGTGGCGCCGCCGCGGTGCAGGAACTGCCGCACCCAGCGATACACTTCCTGGTTCGGATCGGAATACTGCCGCTGGATCGCCGGCACCAGGTCCGGCATCTGCTCGGAGCGGTACGAGAACGGATAGGTGCGGGCGTAATCCTCGACGCGGAAGTCCGGCACCTTGTCGGGCGAATGGTCGAGCCGGATGTGGCTCTCGAACCGCAGCTCGGCGGCGGCCTCGCCGAACTCCGCGATGGCGACGCAATTGCCGAACTGGTCGTGCAGCCAGCGCAGCTCCCGCGGCTGCGGCGTGATCGCGAGCTCCGCCGCGATCAGCTTCTGGTCGTAGCTGTCGCGCGGCCGGAACAGGATGCGGTGCTCGCCGAACGACACCGGCTTCTTGTAGCGGTAGGCGGTGACGTGATCGACGGAGAGGACGGTCATAGACGCGCGTTTTCGATTCCACTGCCGCGCGCACTGTGGCACAGGGCACAGGCGATGCAAAACCCGCGGGCTTTGCGCTGCGTGCCGCATCCTCTAGCATCGCCCGGCCGGGAAATGCTTCAGCCTAACGTCCAAACACTCGACACGCGCGAGTCGTGGCGGATCGCCACCATTGCGCTCATCATCCTGGCGTTCTCGTTCGGCGCGCCGTGGATCGGCGTGGTCGCGCTCAAGGCGATCGCGGCCGACACCGGGGGCCTGCGCTCGGTGCCGGCGCTCGCCAGCGCGCTCGCCTGGTTCGGCTCCGGCTTCGGCGGCATCCTGATGGGCCGCCTCGCCGACCGCTTCGGCGTGCGCTGGACCGTGATGTTCGGCGCCGTGATGATCGCCGTCGGTCTCGCCATCGCCAGCCTCGGCGCGCGCTGGCAGCTCTACCTCGGGCACGGCCTGTTCATCGGGCTGATGGGCCTCGCCGGCATCAACGCGCCGCTGTTCGTCTATGTCAGCAAGTGGTTCGAGCGGCGCCGCGGCTCGGCGCTGGCGCTGATCTCGAGCGGCGGCTACATCGCCGGCGCGGTCTGGCCGCTGCTGTTCGAGCGGTCGATCGCGCTGATCGGCTGGCGCTACACCATGCTGGGGTACGGCGTGATCGCGGTGGCCGTGATCGTGCCGCTGGCCGCGATCTTCCTGCGCTCGCCGCCGGAATACGGCTCGATGACGATCGCGGCGCATGCGCGCGCCGGGCCGCACCGGGTGCTGGGCTGGCCGCCCAACCTGGTGTTCGCGATGCTGGCGGCGGCGATCTTCATGTGCTGCGTCACCATGTCGATGCCGCAAAGCCACCTGGTGGCCTTCTGTATGGACCTCGGCATCAGCGCCTCGCACGGCGCCGCGATGCTGTCGGTGCTGCTCGGCACCGCCTTCATCAGCCGGCAGATCTGGGGCTTGATCGCCGACAATATCCGCGGCCTCAACACCGTGCTGATCGGCTCCGCCGCGCAGGCCGTGACCATGACGGCGTTTCTGCTCACCCAGGACGAGGCCGGGCTGTTCACGGTCGCGGCGGCATTCGGGTTGGGCTTCAGCGGCCTGATACCGGCCTACGTTCTCGCCGTCCGCGATCTGTTTCCGGTCCGGGAAGCGTCGTGGCGGATTCCGGTGCTGCTGTTATGCAGCGGCTCCGGGATGGCGACCGGCGGCTGGCTCGCCGGCGTGATGTACGACCACTACGGCTTCTACGCGCCCGCGTTCGCGACCGGCATCGGCTTCAATCTGCTGAACTTCGCCGTGGTGGCGATCCTGGTCGCGCGCCAGCGCTGGGCGGCACGGCAGGACTGAGCAACTGACGTCAGCAACTGACCGTCAGCCGTATCCGGCGAGCTGGCGCGCCTGCGCGGCGGAAGCGGCGTAAGCGACCGAATAGCTCCGGTCGCCTGCGAGCTGCTTGCGGCTCCGGCTCGCCAGGGCGAGCGCATCCGCCTCGCTGCGTTCGCGCCCGTCGAGCCCGGCGCCCTGCTGCAGGGTGGCGGCGAGCGCTTTGTTGAAGGTGTCGCGGGTGTCGACCACTTTCTGGCTCGAGGTCAGCACCGCCGACTGGCCCTGCAGGGTCGCCAGCGCGTCCGTGACAGTCTTGAGCGCGGCGTTCACGTCGGCGTCGGATTGGAACTGATTGTTGCTCGCCGCCAGCCCCAAGCCGTCGGCAGTGAGCTTTGTTCCGGCGAGGGTCAGCGCCCCGCCTTCGCTGCTCTTGAGCCGCAGCGAACCGCCGGTGAGCAGGTTGGTGCCTTTATGGCTGGCCGCGAAGGCGGCCTGATCGATCTGCCCGCGCAGGTCGTCGAACTGCTCGGCCAGGCTGCGGCGGGTGGACCCCACCTCCGACAATGTGGTGCCGGCGCTCACCCCGAGGATTCCTTCCAGCGTTCCCACCCCGTTCAAGCTCGCGGCCACCGTGATGCTGGCTTTGCCGGTGGCTGCAAGCACAAGGTAGCCGTTGTTGTTGATCGAGGCCGATACCTGCAGGCCGCTGGTGCCGTTGATGGCGTCCATGAATTGCTGCGCGCGGTCGCCCTGCACGGCCGTGTAGGTCGCCGTCGTCGTTCCGTCGCTGACGGTGATCACATCGCCATCGGCGAATCGGGTCGCGCTGCCGGCCAGATTGGCGATGCGGGTGGTCGTGCCCAGGGTGACCGCACCGGTCACCTCGGCGGTCCCGCGCGGGGCCTCCAGCGCCTGCTTGGCGACCAGCTGCAGCGAGTTCAGCAGGTTGTGGATCGTGGTGGCTCCGGCGTTGGCGGCCGAGAGCGCTCCCTGCGCGACCTGGAAGCCGCTCGCCAGCGTGTTGAGGATGCCGGCGCGGGCGTTCAACGCGTAGGCGTAAGGATTGGCGGCGCGCTCGATGACGCGCGGGTCGGCTTGCAGCGGCCGCGTGTATGCCTGGCCGAGGCCGAACAAGCCGGCCGGACTCGCGCCGAACAGACTGATCGCATTCATCGTGCGCCGCGCACCTCTCGGAGAGAATCCTTCTCCTCGCGCGGCCACGTTAGTCGGAAAACTGCCACGATTGCGTTTGGGGAGTGTCGGGCATTTCACTCAAATTGTGTCGACCGGCGCTATGCCCGACGGGGACTCAAAGATCGACCAGCCCGAGCGCGATGCACTTGGCGACGCCGTGGGTCTTGTTGGTGGCGCCGAGCTTGCGCAGCGCGTTCTTGATGTAGCCTTCCACCGTATCGGTGGAGAGGCCCAAAATATCGGCGCTGTCGCGGATGGTCTTGCCGCGCGCCGCCCATCCCATCACGTCGCGTTCGCGATCGGTCAGCACGACATGCGGCCCGTTCTCGGGCGGCCGGAAGAACGGAAGCGTGCCGCGATGGATCTTTCCGCCGACGTCGATCGCCCGCTGGATCCAATAGATCATCACCAGATGCAGCTCGTGCGAGCTGCGGTCGCGTAGCTTCTGGAACCAGCTCGGCTCCTCTTCCCAGAAAAATACCGTCGAGCTGGAATGCACCGCGCCGAGGCGGTCGCGGTAGTGGAACGGCACCACCAGACCTTCCTTGAAGCCGTGGTCGCGTGCCGCTTCCATGATCTGCACGGCGCCCGGCTTCTTGCGGCCGCGCACCGGCGGAAGCCTCAGGCTGCTCCAGCTGAACGGCGTGTTGGTCCGCCGCACCCGCACCAGCGCCGGGTCGACGTGCACGAAATTGTTTTGCAGGTAGGCGCGCTCCCAGGCGGGCTGGTGGGTGCCGACATAATACGGAACATCGAGGTGCGGCTGCCCGGCGTCGATGAACGTGAACGCCGCGAATCCGTAATTCTGGATGATCCGATGCAGCGTCGACTGCAGCTCCTCCATGGTGCTGCAGTCCTCGATGGCGCTGATGTTCTCGTCGAGAGCCATTCGTTAACCCCCCAAAGTTGGGGGTACCCCGTCATCGAGCGCACGCCGACACTCGCATTAGTTAATGCCGAGAGCCGCATGCACGCCAACCTTTATCGATATGATGCGACCTTCTGTACCGAAGAGCAAAACCCGTCCGGGGTCGACGCGATGCTTCAGCTGCGCAAGCAGCTGTTTGTCGACCTCTACCGATGGGAACTAACGGTTGTGGACGGGCGTGAGCGCGATCAGTTCGACACGCCCACGACGGTCCACTGCCTCCTGCATCGCGACCGCACCTTGATCGGCGGCTTTCGTGCGATCCGCACCGACGACGACTACCTGGTTCGCTCGGTTTTTCCCTATCTGGCGGCCATAAGAAGCTTTCCGCAGCGTTCGGACTACTGGGAGATCAGCCGCTTTGGCGTGCTGCCGATCGCCCACCGGCTGGAAGCCGCCAAGATCAACTACGCGCTCATGTTCAGGTTCGCGCAACTCCGCCAGGCGCTCGGGCTGGTTGCGTTGGCGGACCTCACCTATGAGCGCTTCCTGTCCAAGCTGGGGATCCGCACGCGGCGTTATGGCCCGCCGCAGGTCATCGGCACGGACGCCGCGGGCACACCCCTGGTTGCGGTCGCGGGCGAGATCCCAATGTCCGAGCAGAACGACCACCGCTTCCACGCCCTGCTGGCGCTGACGAAGCATATGGAGATCAACGATGCCGCACTGGTTCTCGGACGTTCGCGCATTTCGGCGTGACCCGCTCAAGTTCCTGCTCGAGCGCGGGAACAATTCCAGCAACGACCTGGAGCGCGTCTATCTCGGACCCAATCCGATCTACCTCGTGGTGGATCCGGAGCTGGTCAAGCCGCTGCTCAAGGCGCCCGAATCCGACATCGGCAAGGGCCGGCTGATCAAGAAGCTGACGCCGGTGTTCGGGTCGAGCTCGCTGATGCTGCACGGCGACGAGCACAAGCGGCGCCGGGCCGTGCTGCACGCCCATCTGGCCCGCGGCAATGTCGAGCGCTACCTGCCGGAGATCTGCGCCGAGATCCGCGCCGTCGGCGCGCGGCTCGGGCGCGTCGGCGAGTTCAATCCGCACGAACACACCGCGGCGCTCGCCTTGCGCACCATCTGCATCGCCGTGTTCGGCCGGCAGGTGGTCTCGGCCGGCGACGAGGAGGCGCTGGTGCAGGCGGTGAACGCCATCGAGGACGACCTCGCCGACGACATGTTCCGGGTCGCGCCGATCGGGCCGAAAGCCTGGCTGCGCCGCCGCCGCCGCCGCGCCTTCGCCAAGAACGCGATGTCGCTGGTGGTCGAGCGGCTGCGGCAGAGCGCGCAGCAATCGAGCGCCCTCAAGGACCTCGAGGATCTCGGCCTGACCGACATGCAGTTGCGCGACGAGGTTTTGACGCTGCTGCTCGCCGGGCATCACACCACCGGCACCACCGCGGCGTGGATTCTCTATCATATGGCCGCCGAGCCCGGCCTGATGGACGCGCTGGCGCGCGAAGCCGCCGAAGCGTCGGATCAGAACGGCGAGCTCACCGCCGACGGAATCAAGAAGGCGAGCGTCAGCCAGACGCTGGTGCGCGAGGTGCTGCGGCTCTATCCGGGAGCCTGGTGGTTCTCGCGCGAAGCCTTGCGCGACACCGAGTTCGCCGGCCGCAAGCTCAAGCGCGGCACGTCGCTGCTGATCTGTCCCTGGCAGCTGCAGCGCGACCCGCGGCATTTTCCCGACCCGCACCGTTTCCGCCTCGACCGCACCTATACGTCGCCGGCCTACGTTCCGTTCGGCGCCGGCCCGCGGGCCTGCGCCGGGCTCGGCGTCGCCATGCTGGAGTTGCAGCTGGTGGCGCTGGAGATCGCGGCGGCCTACCGCTTCAACGGCGTGACGCCCAATCCGGCGCCATGGCCGAAGGCCTCCGTCACCCTGATCCCGCCGCCCATGCGCATCGGCATCGCCTTGCGCGAGACCGCCAACGCGCAGCGGTCCGCTGCGTGAACCACGTCACACAGCCGCCAGCGGCGCGCGAACATGATCGTGACCGCGCCAGCACGGCGCGTGACCGCCATCTCTTGGCCACGCGCGCTCCCGTTCCGGAAGTCCCCATGCAGTGCCCGGCGTTCGGGTCCCCTCTGTCAGTAAGCATGTCCCGCAAGGAGGACCACATGAGTGACTACGGTAATGAGCAGGCGGACATGTATGCGGAGGCCTGCGTCATGCGGCTCGCCGCCATGGCCATCGACGTGCGGCGCACGCTGAAGCCGGATCAGATCCGCAACATTCCGAGCCTGGAGGCGGCGCTGGCGGCGCTCGACGCGGTCACCAGCGAGCTCGGCTGGGACCAGGATTCGGTGCCGGCCGATGAGCCGGACGAAGCAGTGCCGCGGCTATCCTGAGGCTTGGGTCCAGGCCGTGATTGCCGGGCGCTACGCGGCGGAAGGAAACAGCACGTTGAGCGCGCGCGGGGCGAGCGCGTAGCGGATCGGCGCATGTTCGCGGCGCAGCTCGCCGTCGGTCGCGGTCCACAGCCGCCGCCGGATGCTGGCGACCGTGACGGAGCGCCCGACATAGCTGTGAATGCCGGGATTGTCGCGCCACACCCCGGCCACCAGGTCGGCGCCGGCCTTGATGCGCGCCAGCGCGCCTTCGTCCTCGGCGACGTGCAGCTCCAGGGTGCCGCCGTCGAGCGCGTCGCGGCGCCAGTCGGTGCCGCCGAAGCGGTTGCAGGTGACCAGCAGCGCGAAGCTGCGCATCACCCGGCGCTTGCCATCGATGTCGATCTCCAATGTCAGCGGTCCGGTGCGGGTGAAGGCGCGCAGCGCCGCCGCGCCGAGCCGCAGGATGCGGGTCGGCAGGTCGCGGGTTTCCTCCCGCGCCCGCGCCATCTGGGTGAAGAAGCCGAGGCCGGAGATCGAATGGAAGGCGCGCCCGTTGATCGACGCGAGGTCGATGGCGCGCGGCGCCGCGGCGGCGAGCGCCGCCAGCGCGTCCGGCAGATCGACCGGCATGCCGAGATCGCGCGCCAGCAGGTTGAGCGTGCCGAGCGGCAGCACGCCGAGCACCGCCGGCGTGCCGGCGAGGCGATGCGCCGCGTAGCTGACGCTGCCGTCGCCGCCGCCGACGATCAGCGTGTCGATCTGCGCCGCGGCGGCGCGGTCGATGGCGCGGGTGATCTGCCGGCCGCGCCCCAGCACCACCTCGACCTCGGCGCCGGCGCCGCGCAGCGCCTGCTCGACCTCTTGGCGCACCTGCAGCGGGTCGCGGTCCAGCAGCACGCCGGCGCGGGCATTGAGAACGGCCATGATGCGGCGCATGCGGAAGGACCCGGCGGGTGGGTGGAAGGGCAGGACCTTCGAAATGCCGCAACGCTGCGTCCGGTTCCGCCGCTTGGGCGGCGCGCGGCCATTCGCCGCGAGCCGCAACCGTCAGCGGCGCGCGTACAGGTAAGCGGCGACGTGGCGGGCTTCGGCTTCGGTGATGCCGGTGACCGGCATGGCGGTGCGCGGGTTGAACGCCTTCGGATCGACGATCCAGCGCACCAGGTTTTCCGGCGTGTTGGCGAGCACGCCGCCGACGTAGAGCCGCTTGCCGACCTCGTCGAGCGGCGGGCCGACCGATCCGCCGGGCGCATCGACGCCCTTGATCTCGTGGCAGCCGGCGCAGCCATGCCGGCGCAGCAACGGAACCGCGAGGCCAGGATCGCCGCCGGTCAACAGCGCGGCACGCGCGTCCGATTGCTGCTGGCGATATTCCGAATAGCCGTAGGCGACGCCCGCGGCCGTCATGACGGCAAGCGCCAGCCACAGCCGCAAAATGTTAGCCCGCAAGCGGCGCATGCCGGGCTCCCTGCCATTGCGAGCGCGCGCCGGTGATCCAGCATGCTGCGAAATACAGCGCGGCGGCGGTGTAGATGAATCCCATCGGCACCCACATCACCAGACCGGCGAGCTGCTGGTCCTCGCGCGGCGTCAGCCCCCAATCGGCGGCGAACGCCACCTGCTGCGGAAACAACAGCTTCGGCGAGAGCGCGATGACGAGCCCGAGCACGCCGCTGTGGAGGGTGGTGACGAACAGGTAGAACACCGCCGCGCCGTAGCCGCGCAGGCCGGCGCGGCCGTAGAACAGCGACCACCAGAACAGCAGCGCGGTGACGACGAAGCTGGCGTGCTGCAGGCGGTGCATGACGATGCTGGTCAACACGGTGTTGTAGAGCCCCGGCAGGTGCCAGGCCCACAGCGCCGCGCCGTGCACGAGCGTCGCGATCAGCGGATCGGTGGCGGCGCGCCACACGCTCGCAACGGCGCGGGTTTGCGACAGGCGGCCGAGCGCTCGGCGCGCGCGCATCGGCAAGGCCCACAGGAAAGCGCCGACCGGCCGCGCCACCGCCAGCAGCGGCGCCGCCACCGCCATGATGATGCCGTGCTCGATCATGTGGGCGGTGAACAGCCGCTCGCCGAGCCAGTGCAGCGGCGAGATCAGCGCCAGCGCCAGCGCGGTCCAGCCGGTCCAGAAGCAGGCGACCTGCCAGCGCGCCATGCCGCGGCCATGGCCGGCGTGCCGCCATAGGCGGACGGTGCCGAACAGGAACAGCAGCGCGCTCGCATACAGCGGCACGATCACCCACGGATCGTAGGTCCACGCCGCATTCGCGCCGATCACGTCGCCAAGGTCGCCGTGCGCCAGCGCCGGCGCGGCGGCGCCCAGCAGCAGGATCGCGAGCAGCGCGCTCACCGCTCGCACCCGGTGAGCAGCAGCCCGGCGACGCCCTGCATGGCGATCACCGACGCGAACAGCAGCGAGGAGAAGACGCCGAGCGCGGCGAGCAGGTGATGCGGTCGCCCGTTCGCCTGGCGGATCAGTTCGCCGGCAGCATCGGAGGTGCGCCACGCCCGCCACGACAGCAGGCCGCCGAGCAGCGCGAGCACGATCAGCGCGGCGGTGTCGTAGGGGACGAGGTTGGTGCGCCGGCCGCATAGCCACAGCGCATAGGCGTAGTTGCCTTGCGTGCTGATCGCCCAGGCGGCCGGTCCGGCGGCGAGGCCGGCCCAGGAGACGCCCCTGCGCCAGACCCCGGTCATCCGGCGCTCCCCAGCCTCGGAACCCAGTAGATCAAAACGTACAGCGGCAGCCAGGTGACGATCACGAAGTACCAATAGAAGCAGTTGTCGGCGACGTCGCTGAAGCGGCGCGGGATCGCGTGGCGGGTGAACATCAGCACGGCCAGAACGAGCGTGTCGCCGAGATCGGTGATCAGGTGGGTCGCGTGCAGGGCGAGCAGGAACCACAGCATCGAGCCGTAGGCATTGTCGTCCCAGCGCACATTCAGGTGCGCGAACTCCCAGAATCGAATCGCCACCGTCGCGATGCCGATCACCGACATGACGATCAGCCCGATGCGCATCCGGCGGAGGTCTCCGGCGTGCGCCGCCTTGTCGGTCCACCCGTTCGGCACCGCGCTGGCGATCAGCACAAGCGTGATCAGCGTGCCGGGCCAGTGGTTGGGCGGCGACGCGCTCAGCGGCCACTGGCCATTGATGACGTAGAGATAGAGATAGGCGCCGATCGCGATCGAGAAGCCTGCGCCTTCGAGTGCGATGAAGCCGAGCACGCCCCACCATGGCGTCGTGTTCGGCCCAATGCCGGTGTCCGGCAGCGCCGATACGTCGTACGTGCGGCGCGCCGTCATTCGTCGTCCTCCGGCGTGCCCTCCGGCCAGAACCAGCCGATCAGCGCGACGGCGATCGGCGGCGTTCCCCACACCGCCGCCCACGGCGTGAAGATCGAGCCGACGAAGAAGATCGTGGTGGTGATGGCGGCGAGCAGCGGCCAGAGGCTCGGGCGCGGCGACGGCTCGCGGATCTGCGGATCGGCATGGGTGACGCTGGTGATGAGCAGCTCGCGCCGGCGCAGGCTCAGGCCGGTGGCGACCGGCAGGCTGCCGCGCACGGCCCACAGCGGCTCGGAATGGGTGACGACCGGAATGTGCGCGAAATTGTACGTTGGCGGCGGCGACGCGGTGGCCCATTCGAGCGTGCCGGCGTCCCACGGATTGGCGCCGGCCGGCGCGCCGCGGCGACAGCTCACGATCACATTCCACAGGAACACTGCGAAGCTCGCGGTCAGCATCAGCGCGCCGAGCGTCGCCACCAGGTTCAGCCGGCCCCATCCCATCTCCGGCAGATAGGTGTAGACGCGCCGCGGCATCCCCATCAGGCCGAGGATGTGCATCGGGAAGAACGCGACGTTGAAGCCGATGAACGCGAGCCAGAAGTTCCAGCGGCCGAGCGTCTCGCTCATCAGGCGGCCGGTGATTTTCGGGAACCAGTAGTAGACGGCGCCGAGCAGCGGAAACACGGCGCCACCGATTAGCACATAGTGGAAATGCGCGACCACGAAGTAGGTGTCGTGCACCTGCGCGTCGAGCGGAACCGACGCGACCATCACGCCGGTCAGTCCGCCGAGCACGAAGATGAAGATGAACCCGAGCACGAATAAAAGCGGCGTGCGGTAGACCGGCTTGCCGTCCCACAGCGTCGCGATCCAGCAGAAGATCTGGATGCCGCTCGGCACCGCGATCAGCATGCTGGATGCGGTGAAGAAGCTGGCCCCGAGCTGCGGCAGGCCGGTGGTGAACATGTGGTGCACCCACAGGCCGAACGACAGGAAGCCGGTGGCGATCAGCGACAGCACGATCGCGAGATAGCCGATCACCGGCCGGCGCGCGAAGGTCGCAATGATCGCCGACACCATGCCGGTGCCCGGGATGAAGATGATGTAGACCTCGGGGTGGCCGAAGAACCAGAAAAGATGCTGGTAGAGCAGCGCGTCGCCGCCTTCCGCCGGATTGTAGAAGTGCGTGCCGACCAGCCGGTCGAGGATCAGCGCGGTCGACGCCACCATCACGGCCGGCATCGCGAACAGCACCAGGAACGAGGTCACCAGCATCGACCAGACGTAGAGCGGGATGCGGTCGAGCGTCATGCCGGGCGCGCGCTGCTTGAACACCGTGACGATGATCTCGACCGCGACGGCGAGCGCCGCCACCTCGGTAAAGGTGATCATCTGCGCCCAGGTGTCGGCGCGCTTCCCGGGTGAATATTCCGGACCGGAGAGCGGGACATAGGCGAACCAGCCCACGTCCGGCCCGATGTTCAGCATGAACGAGATCCACAGGAAGCAGCCGCCGAACAGGTAGATCCAGTAGCTGAACGCGTTCAGCCGCGGAAACGTGATGTTGCGGGTGCCGACCATCAGCGGCACCAGGTAGACGGCGAACGCTTCCATCACCGGAACGGCGAACAGGAACATCATGGTCGAGCCGTGCATCGTGAACAGCTGATTGTAGAGATCGGGCCCGAGGAGCTTCATCTCGGGCCGCGACAGCTGCACGCGCATGACGACGGCGCTGAGGCCGCCGAGAATGAGGAAGATGAAGGCGGTGACGATGTAGCGGCGGCCGATCACCTTATGGTCGACGCTGCCGAGCACGCCCATCAGCGTCGCCTGCGTGCGCCACAGGCTGTGCAGACGCGCCGCCACCTCTTCGCCGCCGACGTGGGTGTCGCGCAGGTCGCGCGGGGAGGCGGCGGTGTCGGTCATCGCAGCCCCGCCAGATAGTCGATGATGCCGGTGAGGTCTTCCGAGCCGAGCTTCGGCGTCGGCATGTTGGTGCCCGGCTTGATGCCCTGCGGGTCGGCGATCCAGGCGCCGAGATTGCCGCGGCTCGTCTCCAGCATGCCGGACGCGATATAGCGCCGGCTCGCCACATGGGTGAGGTCGGGGCCGACGCGGCCGCCCGCGGGCGTGCCGCGCACGGTGTGGCACATCACGCAGCTGTTGGAGAGGAACGCCTGCTGGCCGCGGATGCGTTCGGGCTCGGTCGGCGGCAGCGCCGGCTTGATCTGAGCCTCGCGCCACGCGGCGAACTCCGCCGGCGGATGCGCCACCACCAGCAGCGCCATATGGGCGTGCTGCACGCCGCAGAATTCCGCGCACTGCCCGCGATAGACGCCCGGATTGGAGGCGGTGAACTGCAGCTCGTTGGTCCAGCCGGGGATCAGGTCCATCTTGCCGGCGAGGTTCGGCACCCAGAAGCTGTGGATGACGTCGCTCGCCTCCAGCTTCAATTTCACCGGCAGGCCGACCGGAACGTGGATCTCGTTGGCGGTGGTGAAGGCGCGGTCGGGACGCGGGTCCTCGTAGCGCACGTCCCACCACCATTGATTTCCGGTGACGCGGATCGTGATGGCGCTCGGCTGGCTGGCGTAGAGCTTGCGCTGCGCCAGGTAGCTGATCAGCGTGAGCGCGATCACGGTGAGGAAGGTCGCCGCGGTGGCGACCGCGATGACGGCGCCGATGCGGCGCTCGCTGCGCTCATGCACCTGCAGCGGATCGATCCGGTAGTGGCGGCGCGCCAGCGCGATCAGCAGCGCCAGCACCACCAGCACGTAGACGACCGTGCACACGGCCGTGAAGATCCAGATCAGGTCGGCGAGGGTGCGGGCCTGCGGGCCTTGCGGGTCGAGCGCCGACTGCCAGCCGCGGCAACCGCCGAGCGCGGCGGCGCACAGGCCGGCGGCTGCGATGCGGGCCGCCCACCTCATGGCGGGACGTTGCCGGAGCGCGGCGGCCCCGGCTCGGCGCGGTTCTCCGCCGGCCGCGGCATCAACTGGTCGTCGCGGTTCGGCGCCGCGCTCGCCGGCACGTTGCCGCTCATCGAGCGGATGTAGGCCGCCATCGCCCAGATCTGGTCGTCCGGGATCTTGCCGCGGAATGACGGCATTCCGTTCGGCCGACCTTCGCGGATGGTGGCGACGATGTTTTCGATCTCGCCGCCATAGATCCACTTGTCGTCCATCAGCGCGGGACCGGAACCGCCGCCGCCGTTGGCGTGGCAGCCGTTGCAGTTGAACCACTTGTAGAGCCGCTTGCCCTCGGCGAGGTGGTAGGCGTTCTGCTCGTAGTTCTTGGCGGCGCGCGGCCGCGACTCGGTCGGCGCGGCCGGCCCCGGCGAGAGCGAGGTGAGCGCGATCTGCTCGCGGGTCTCGTTGGCGACCGGGTCGGGGCGGTAGCTGCGCTCCTCGCGCTCGCAGCCCGCCAGCAGCAGGGCGGCGGCGAATAACGCGATGCGCGCGGCGGTCATCGCGCCACCTCCGCATGCCGCGGCGCGGTCTCGCGCGGCACGCCGTAGCGATCGAGGATGGCGGCGATCTCGGCGCGGCGGTTTTCCAGCGCGGCGTTGAGCTCCGCGCGCAGCGCGACATCGTCGCGGCGCACGCCCATCGCGATGTCGAAGGCCATCGGCGCGCGCGGCCCGTCGGCCAGCGGCGACACCGGCGCGATCCGCAGCGGCGTCCCCTCGCGCTGCGCGAAGTAGCCGGCGAGTGGACCCCAGGCGAGCGCCACGTCGATCTCGCCACTCGCAACGGCGTCGATGATGCGGGCCGGCGGGTTGGGCTCGCGGTAATCGCCGTAGACGGTGTAGCCGCGCACATTGTCGACGATGCCGCGGCGGGAGAGCGCATGCGCCGGCGGGGTGTTGGAGCCGTCGTCGCCGATCAGCTGCACGCCGACCTTCAGGCTGCGCAGCTGCGGATCGTCGAACGATGCGATCTCGGGCTCGCCGGCGCGCGTCACGAACACATAAGCGGAGCGGTAGTACGGCCGTGTCGTGCGCAGCATCTCCATGGTCGCGGGAACGCCGGCGATCACGTCGCACAGTCCGGCCTTCAGCGTGTTGCGGATGAAGCCGCGGCGCTGCGCCCACCAGGTATAGGTGACGGTGGCGTCGAGCTCGCGCGCCACCAGCTCCACGATCTCGTTCTCGAAGCCTTCCAGCGCGGCGTTGGAGAACGGCAGATTGTTGGGATCGGCGCAGACCCGCAGCTCGCGCGCGTCCGCCGCGCCGAGCGACAGCGCCCACAGGCATGCGAGCGCGAGCGCGCTACTGCGGCAGGCGGAAGACATACAGCATGCCTCCCCGGGTGGTGACGCTCTTCAGGTCGCCGACGGCGGCGACGAAGCCGAGCGCCGCAGTCGCGTCGCGCGGGTCGAGGTCGCCGGCGACGATCGCGCCGGCCCAGCCGCCGACGCCGGAGAGGATGGCGACGTATTGGTGTCCGTCCGGTCCGCGATAGGTGGTGGGCTGGCCGATGATCCCGGAGCCGGTCTTGAACTGCCACAGCACTTCGCCGGTGACGGCGTGCACGGCTTTGAACCAGCCCTCCATGGTGCCGTAGAACACGACGTCGCCGGCGGTGACGACGGCGCCGCTCCACACCGGGAAGTTCTCCTTGATCGACCACACCGAGCGGCCTTCGGCGACGTTCCAGGCCTGCAACACGCCGCGGTTTCCGCCCGGCCCCGCCTTCATGCGCACCTCGGCGCCGACGTAAGGCGTGCCGGCGATGTAGTTCACCTCCGAATGCTGCACGTCCATGCAGAGGTTGGCGTGCGGGATGTAGAGCAGCCCGGTCTTGTGGGAGAACGCCGACGGGTTCCAGTCCTTGGTGCCGGAAGCGGTCGGGCAGATGTCGCGCACGACGCGATTCATCTGCGGCTTCTTCTCGTCGGCGTATTGCAGCCGGCCGGTCTTGAGGTCGACGCCTTTCGAGGCGGTGATCGGTCCGTACGGCGTCGCCGAGAGCACCTCGCCGCTGACCCGGTCGATGACGTAGATGTAGCCGTTGCGCTCGGGGCGGACGAGCACCTTGCGGGGCTGCCCCTGCCAATTCATGTCGAGCAGGATCTGCTCGTTGACGGCGTCCCAGTCGTAGAGGTCGTGCGGGCTGAACTGGTAGTACCAGCGCGCCTCGCCGCTGTCGGCGTCGCGCGCGAAAATCCCCGCGGTCCATTTGTTGTCGCCGGGCCGCTGGTCGGAGTTCCACGGGCCCGGATTGCCGGTGCCGTAGTAGATCAGGTTGAGCTCGGGATCGTACGAGATCCACCCCCAGACGGTGCCGCCGCCCTGTTCCCAGGCTTGCGGCGGCCAGGTGGTGACGCCGAGGTCGGCGCCTTTGTCGCCGGCATAGAACGGCTTGAAGTTCGGCCCGATCAGCACGTCCTTGTCGGGCCCGGTGCTGTAGGCTTTCCACACCGTCTTGCCGGTCGCCGCATCGAGCGCCTGCAGCCAGCCGCGCACGCCGTATTCGCCGCCAGAATTGCCGACCAGCACTTTGTCCTTCACCACCAGCGGCGCCATCGTCAGCGTCTCGCCCTTGTTGATCTCGCCGACCTTGGTTTTCCAGACCTCCTTGCCGGTCTTGGCGTCGACCGCGACGGTGTGGCCGTCGAGCACGTTGAAATAGACCCGGCCGTTGGCGAAGGTCGGCCCGCGGTTGACGGTGTCGCAGCAGGCGACGCCTTGCGACGACGCGTCGGGCTTCGGCTCGTACTGCCACTTCAGCGGCGCGCCCGGCTGCGTCAGGTCGAGCGCGTAGAGGATGTTGGGATAGGGCGTCAGCACGAACATCGTGTTGTCGACCACCAGCGGCACCGACTCCTGTCCGCGGTTCACGCCGAGCGAGAACGTGAACGCCACCTGCAGCGTCTTGACGTTGGTGGTGTTGATCTCGTCGAGCGTGCTGAAGCGCGTGCTGGCGTAGTTCTTGGCCGGCATCGTCCATTGCCCGTCGTCCGGCGGCGCCGCGGCGGCGGGCGGGGTCGGAACGGCGGGTGCTTGCGCGTGAGCCCCGAAGCTCAGCGTTGCGGCAGCGGCGAGGAGCAGGATGGAGCCGACAATACGTGAGTATTTACGTGGGAAAGCCGACACTGACGACGCTCCCGGCAGGACCTCAAACACAAGGCACGGCATGAACGCCTGCCAGCTACATAGGTTCCGCTTCGCTGCGGCTTGGCGTCACACTCCGAAGCCGAGATTGATCGCGGGCTTTGCGATCATCAGCCAGAAGATCGCCATCACGGCGCCGAAGGCCGGAAAGCCGAACGCGAACCACCACCAGAACAGCCGGTGATAAGCGGCGGGGAGGGGAGTGCCGTCGCGCACCGCGGCGGCGGCGAGATCGCGCAGCCGCATCTGCATCCACACCACCGGCAGCCAGAACGCGCCGGTGAGCAGGTACAGCAGGATCGAGAGCACGATCCAGCCGTCCCACAGCGAGTAGCCGACCGTGTACACGAGCCACAGCCCGGTGATCGGCTGCACCACCACGGCGGTGGCGGTGAACACGAAGTCCGCCAGCACGACGATGCGGGCGACACCGGCAACCACCGCCGGATTGTTGGTGAGATGCGCCACCAGCATGAAGAAGGCGATGCCTGCCCCGGTGCCGAGCAGCACCGAGGCGCCGATCACGTGCAGGTATTTCAAAACGAAGTAGAGCATCAGCGGTCGTCGACGATCGCCAGCGCGGTGATATTGAGCGCGATGATCGGCCAGATCTTCAACATCGGGCCGAGCGGGTCGATCCACAGCCGCGGCAGCAGGATGGTGCCCATCACGGCATAGAACAGCGAGATCGCCAGCGCCGCATAGAGGCCGTAGCGCACGGTCGGGCGGTAGGCGATGGCGAGCCCGATCAGCAGGTCGGCGAGCCCGCCGGCGATCACGCTGAAATTGGCGAAGCCCTCGCTGGTTCCGCCTTCCAGCATCATGGCCTTGCCGATCTTGAATCCGGGGCCGAGCGAGACCAGCCCGGTGGCGATCCAGAACGCGGAGAACGTAACGAAGATCAGCGGCTTGACGAAATACATGCGGGCGAACCAGCGCTCCTGCACGGAGGCCGGCTCGGCCGCCAAAGCGAGCTCCAGCGGCTGCGGCTGGATGCCGGTGACGCGGGTCCATTCGATCGGATTGCCGACCGCGCCGCGCACGATCTCGCGCTCGGCGGTGGAGCGCATCGGCGGCCGCCAGCCGAGCAGGCCGAAGAAATCGCCGGCGCGGTACATGGCGCGCGAGAGCCACCGCGGCAGCCGCAGCACCGGAGCGCGGCGCCAGCCGAGCCAGCGGCGGTAGGCCTGCACGACGTCGGTCATCGGCAGCGGTTGCGGCCCGACCACCTCCAGAACAACCCGAGCAGGGGCGTCGGGCTTGAGGAAGAACAGGATCGTTCGGAGCAGATCGTCCAGTTGCACGACCTGCAGCGGTCCGGTTTCCGCCGCCACCGGCAGGATCGGCAGCGCCGCCAGCCCGCGAAACAGGGCGCTGCCGCCATAGGCGCGGCGTCCCACCACCACCGAGGGGCGCAGGATCACCCAGTCGAGGTCGCGCGCCATCAGCGCCTCGTCGCCGGCAAGCTTGGTCTGCGAGAACGGGGTCGGAGCCTCGCGGTCGACGCCGACGGCGGAGAGGTGGATGACGCGGCGGACGCCGGCCTGCTCGCAGGCGGCGAACAGGGCGCCGACGCCGTCGACATGCGCGGCGCTGACCGAATCGGCGGCGCCGTCCTGCAGCACCCCGGCACAGTTCACCACCGCCTCGACGCCGGCGAGGTGCGGCAGCCAGTGCTCCGGCCTGGTGGCGGTGCGCAGGTCGAGGCGGACGTAGTCGATCCCGGGCGACGCCGGTGCGGCGCGCCGGCGCGTCACCGCCACCACCTCGTGGCCGGCCTGGCGCAAGGCGGTGAGCACCGCGGCGCCGATGAACCCGTTGGCTCCGGTCAGCAGGACTCGCAAGGGACGGGCTCCTTCGGATCGGATCGCGCCGGCGAAAGGGGGTGCCAGGCGCCGGATCGAGTGGTAACACGGAACCCGCGGCCGGGTTCGCCCCGGCCGGGCCCGGGGGCCTGCGCAGCTTGACGCAGCACCCCCTCGACACTATAGCTCCGGGTGAATTTCCCCGCTGGATGCATGGGACGCGCAGCCGCTTGGCGGCGCGCGCCCTTTTGGTGCTCCGGCCAGCCGAGGTTTCCAGCATGTCGCGGCGTTGCGATCTGACCGGCAAGGGCCCGCTGAGCGGCCACAAGGTGAGTCATTCGAACCACAAGACCAAGCGGCGGTTCCTGCCCAACCTGTGCAATGTGAGCGTGATCTCCGACTCGCTCGGCCGCTCGGTGCGGCTGCGCATCTCCGCCAACGCGCTGAAGTCGATCGACCATCGCGGCGGGCTCGACGCGTTCCTGCTCAAGGCCAAGGACGCGGAGCTCTCGGTGCGCGCGCTCGAGGTCAAGCGCCAGATCGCCAAGAAGGCCGCGGCGGCGGTCTGACCGCCTTATCCCTCCCCTCCAGGGGAGCGTGAATGCTGCCCCCGATCCGCGACTATGAGGAACTCTGCCGGCGTTTCCGCTGGCAGATCCCGGCGCGCTACAACATCGGCACCGACGTCTGCGACCGCTGGGCGGCCTCGCATCCCGACCGGACCGCGATCGTGCATCTGCATCGCGACGGGCAGGCCGAAGAGGTCAGCTTCGCGCGGTTGAAGGAAACCTCCGACCGGCTCGCCAATGTGCTGGCGGCGCACGGCATCGGGCGCGGCGACCGGGTCGCCATCCTGCTGCCGCAGATGCCGGAAGTGGCCGCGGCGCATATCGCCACCTACAAGCTGGGCGCGGTAGCGCTGCCGCTGGCGGTGCTGTTCGGCGGCGACGCCTTGAGCTACCGGCTGCAGAATTCCGCCGCCAGGGTGCTGGTCACCAACAGCGCCTGCGCGCCGAAGGTCGCCGCCATCCGCGATCAGCTGCCGGACCTGCGGCTGGTGCTCTCGGTCGACGGCGCGGCTGACGGGGCGGAGGATTTCGCCGCGCTGATCGCGCGCGCGTCGTCGGTGTTCGCACCGGCCGACACTTCGCCCGACGATCCGGCGATGATGATCTACACGTCGGGCACCACCGGGCCGCCGAAAGGCGCGCTGCATGGCCATCGCGTGCTGCTCGGGCACCTGCCCGGGATCGAGATGCCGCACGACTTTTTCCCGCAGGCCGGTGACCGGTTCTGGACGCCGGCCGACTGGGCCTGGGCCGGCGGCCTGCTCGACTGCCTGCTGCCAAGCCTGCACCACGGCGTGGCGGTGGTTTCGCACCGCTTCGACAAGTTCGATCCCGACGAGGCGTTCGCCTTGATGGCGCGCGCCGCGGTGCGCAACGCCTTCATCCCGCCGACGGCGCTGAAGATGCTGCGCTCGGCGCCGCCACCGGCCGGACGCCACAAGCTGGCGCTGCGCACGCTCGGCTCCGGCGGCGAGTCGCTCGGCGCCGAGACGCTGGAATGGGGCCGGGAGGCGTTCGGCCTGGTCGTCAACGAGTTCTACGGCCAGACCGAGTGCAACCTCGTGCTTTCCGCCAGCGCGCTGATGGGGGTGTCGCGTCCCGGCAGCATGGGCAAGCCGGTGCCCGGCCACACGGTCGCGGTGATCCGGCCGGACGGCACGCGCGCGGCCGTCGGCGAACTCGGCCAGATCGCGGTGCAGCGTCCCGACCCGGTGATGTTCCTGGAATATTGGGGCCGGCCGGACGCGACCGCGGAAAAATTCATCGGCGACTGGATGACCACCGGCGACCAGGGCATTGTCGACGCGGACGGCTATTTCCATTTCGTCGGCCGCGACGACGACGTCATCACCTCGGCCGGCTACCGCATCGGACCCGGCGAGATCGAGGACTGCATGCTGCGCCACCCGGCGGTGGCGCTCGCCGCCGCGATCGGCAAGCCGGATCCGCTGCGCACCGAGATCGTCAAGGCCTTCGTCGTGCTCAAGAACGGGCACGCGGCTTCGCCGGCGCTCGCCTCCGAGATCCAGGATTTCGTGAAGACCCGGCTCTCGGCGCACGAATATCCGCGCGAAGTCGCGTTCATCGAGACGATGCCGATGACCACCACCGGCAAGATCATCCGCCGGCTGTTGCGGGACCGGGCGTAGAGCACGATCCACCGGCAATAAGACCAACCGCACCTAGGCCGCGAGATCGGCAACAATCGCGTCCAGCACCGGGAAGCCGGCCGGGGTGACGCGCAGCCGCCCCTGCGCGGTGGTTTCGACGAAGCCGTGGCCGTTGAGCTCGGCGATGCGGCCGGGATCGAGCGGGCGTCCGGCCAGCGCTTCGAACCGCGCCGGATCGATGCCTTCGGTCAGCCGCAGCCCCATCAGCAGGAATTCGTCGGCGCGTTCGTCACGGGTGAGCGGTTCGTCGGTGACGATGCCGTTGCCGCATCCTTCCACCCGCATCAGCCAGGATTCCGGCCGCTTCTCGGTGGCGGTGGCGCGCCAGCGCCCGCCGGCATCGCTGAGGCGTCCGTGCGCTCCCGGACCGACGCCGGCATATTCG
>DASWSO010000511.1:0-1912 GCA_036402635.1 Xanthobacteraceae bacterium | reverse complement strand
GGTGCGCGACCAGACCACCGACGACGTCGATACGCCGACCGACGATATCGGCGTGATGGAAGCGGTGGTCACCGCCGACTCGATGCTGGTCGATCGCACGCCGGCGCAGCTGCGGCTGTTCGAGCGCTTCCACGTCAACCTGCTGGCGGTGAGCCGGCGCGGCCAGCGCGTCACCCACCAGATGCGCTCGGTCAAGCTGCGCGGCGGGGACGTGCTGGTGCTGCAGGGCAACCTCAACACGCTGCCGGAGACGCTCGGCGACCTGCGCTGCCTGCCGCTGGCGGCACGCGACCTCCGCCTCGGCTCGTGGCGGCACGGCTGGCTGCCGGCCGCGATCCTCGTGGGCGCAATCGCGCTGGTGAGCCTGCACGTGCTCCCCATCGCGATCGCGTTCTTCGCCGCCGCGGTCGCCTGCCTGCTGTTTCGCGCGCTGACGCTGCGGGAAGCCTACGAGGTGATCGAGTGGCCGATCCTGATCCTGCTCGGCGCGCTGATCCCGGTCAGCGATGCGCTGCGCACCACCGGCGGTACCGACCTGATCGCCGGCTGGCTGTCGCACGCCGCCGGCGCGCTGCCGCCGCTCGGGTCGCTGGCTTTGATCATGGTGACCGCGATGGCGGTGACGCCGTTCCTCAATAACGCCGCCACCGTGCTGGTGATGGGACCGATCGCGGCGAGCTTCGCGGCGACGCTCGGGTTCCGTCCCGACGCATTCCTGATGGCGGTCGCGATCGGCGCGGCCTGCGACTTCCTCACCCCCATCGGGCATCAGTGCAACACGCTGGTGATGGGGCCGGGCGGCTATCGTTTCGGGGACTATTCGCGGCTGGGGCTGCCGCTCTCGATCATCGTGGTGGTTGTGGGCGTGCCGCTGATCGCGATCTTTTGGCCGTTCCGTCCGGTGTGACGCTGCCCACGCAACCGTCTAAGGTGCGGGGCTTGGGGTAGCCTTGGCCGTGAACGCGCACTACGACACGCTCGAAACCCGTGACCGGCTGGCGCGCGAGAACGACCTGTTCGGGCGCCTGCCGGAGGCGATCGCCCACGCGATGCAGGCGCCCGGCTGGACCAGGCATCTGGCCGGCACCGACCCGCGCAAAGTGACCTCGCGGCGTGCCCTCGCCGGCCTGCCGGTGCTGCGCAAGTCCGACCTGCTGCGGCTGCAGCAGGAGCACCCACCGCTCGGCGGCTTCAACGTCACGCCGCCGGGAAACGCCAAGCGGCTGCACATGTCCCCCGGTCCGCTGTTCGAGCTGCAGGGCCATGGCGAGGACTATTACGGCGCCGCGCGCGCGCTGTTCGCGGCCGGCTTCCGCCCCGGCGACGTGGTGCACAACGCCTTCGCGTATCACCTGACGCCGGGCGGCTTCATTCTGGAGTCGGGCGCGCACGCGCTCGGCTGCGCCGTCATTCCTGGAGGCATCGGCAATACCGAGCAGCAGCTCGACGCGATCGCGCAATTCCAGCCGAGCGGCTATGTCGGCACGCCCGATTTCCTCAAGGTGCTGCTGGACAGCGCGCAAAAGCGCACCAAGCCCGCCGTCTCGTTTCGGCGCGGGCTTGTCTCCGGCGCCGCCCTGCCGGGCTCGCTGCGCGAGGAGCTGGCCGGCCGCGGCGTCGCGGTGCTGCAGTGCTACGCCATCGCCGAGCTCGGCGTTGTCGCCTACGAGAGCGAGGCACGCGACGGGATGATCGTCAACGAGAACCTGATCGTCGAGATCGTGCGGCCCGGCACCGGCGATCCGGTTGCGGAGGGTGAGGTCGGCGAAGTGGTGGTGACCTCGTTCAGCCCGGACTACCCGATGATCCGACTGGGAACCGGCGACCTCTCGGCCGTGCTTGCCGGCCCCTCCTCTTGCGGCCGCACCAATATGCGGATCAAGGGCTGGATGGGCCGCGCGGACCAGACCAC
>DASWSO010000510.1:0-2880 GCA_036402635.1 Xanthobacteraceae bacterium | reverse complement strand
GAAGATCGTGGCGGCATGCAGCAGCAGACGGCGCGACAGCGGCATGTCCTCGGACGCACCGAGGAAACGGCTGCCGAGCGCGTAGTCGGCAGCTTGCGTCTGCAGCGCTTGCAGCAGCACGGCGATGTCTTCCGGCCGGTGCTGCCCGTCAGCGTCGAACGTGACGATGAAGCGCGCGCCCGCGCGCAGCGCATAGGCGAGCCCGGTCTGCAGCGCGGCGCCTTGGCCGAGATTGATCGGGTGCGTCACCACGACGGCGCCGGCCGCGGCCGCGAGCCTGCCGGTACTGTCTTTGGAGCCGTCGTCGACCAGCACCACGTCCGGGTAGTGCCGGCGCAGATCCTCGACCACGCCGGCGATCACGGTCGCCTCGTTATACGCTGCGATAACGACCCAGACGCCTGCCACGCCCTGCATCGGCGTCAGCCCGCCACCAGCAGGAGGCCGCCGAGGATCAGGCCGATCCCAGCCAGCAGACGCCACGTCAGCGGCTCGCCGAACAGCGCCGCCGCCAGCACCGGCGTCAGCACGAAAGCGAGCGCGACGAACGGATAGGCGCGCGACAGCGGCGTGAAGCTCAGGATCCAAACCCACAGCACCGTGAGCGCCAGATAGAGCGCGAGCGCCACCAGGAAGTAGCCGTTGATAAACAGTCCAACCGCGCGCTCGGCGAACGAGCCGGCGCCGGCGAAGCGGGCGGAAGCGAGCTTGAACAGGATCTGCCCGGCCGCCATAGCGGCCGCGTAGCCTGCCAGCAGCGCCACCTGTGCCAGCGAAAGCCGCTCGTTCATCCGGGTTTCCTCATCACCACGCGCATCGCATCGAACAGGTTGAGCGGCAGCCCGACGCGGCTCGCCGATGGCGCCGCGCCGGTTCCCATCCGCAGCATGCGGCGGAGCTGGAACAGGATGAGCGAGAGCGGAACGATCTTCCAGGGGTGGTCGACGCGCTCGACCGCGAGCGCCAGCCGCGCGCCGAGGCGTCGCATGCTCTCCGGCGTGAAGAACCACAGGTGTTGCGGCGGCGTCATCAGCCGCCAGCCGCTGCCGAGCAGCCGCGCTGGCAGGCTCGCGAAGTCGCCGGTGGTGAGCACGATGATGCCGCCGGGGGCGAGGTGCTCGGTGCACAGCGCCAGCGTCGCATGCGGGTCGGGCAGGTGCTCGATCACGTCGAGCAGCACGATCGCGTCGAACCGGCCGAGCCGCGCCAATGTCGGCGCATCCGCGATGCCGCTGGTCACGTCGAGACCGGACCGGCGCGCATGCGCGGCCGGCTCCTCGGCGAGCTCGATGCCGGCGACGTCGAAATGGCGCTTCGCCTCCTGCAGGAAGAAGCCGTAGGCGCAGCCGAGCTCGAGCAGCCGGCCGCCCGGCTTGTAACCGCGGATGAAATCGACCACGCGGGCGAATTCGCGCCGCAGCACCGGCTCGGCGCCGCGATAATCGGCATAGCCGTCGTCATGCCCGCCGGCGAAATAGTCCTCGGTGTAGTAGCTGTTGGGATCGAACCCGCTCGCCTCCGTGCGACCGATCCCGCACGCCTCGCAGCGCAGGATGTCGCACCGGTTCTTGGCGTACAGGAACGCATGCGCGGTCGCGCGCCCGCAGGCGGGACAGTCCAGCATTCGGGTTTGCGGGCGGTCGAGCATTGGCCGTCTATCGCCACTCGCTGCGCAGCACGGCTTCCACCGTCGCGATGCTGGAGACAAGGGCACAGGCGATGGCGGCCGCCGGCACCAGGCGGGTGGGCGCCCGCCGCAGCATGGCTGCGAGCACGAGCGCGAGCAGCGGCACCAGCATCACGTAGTAGCGTCCCTGGATTCCGAGCAGGCGGTCGGCCTGCGTCGGGGTCGACGTGACGAACAGCAGATAGGCGACGAAGTTGAAGTAGCCGAATGCGGTCAGCGCCGCGATCCAGGCGATGCGGCGCCGCGTCTCGCCGTCGACCTTGATCGCACCCAGGCTGGCGAGGATCAGCAGCACGGCGATCATGGGGTAGGCAAGAACATGCAGGCGCATGTCGAGCCAACCCAGAATGCCGATGAGCTGGCGGCCCAGCTCGGGCAGGTAATCGACCGATTCCCACATGATCGACGGCAGGTGCAGCGGATGCGTCAGCATGAACTTCGTTTTCCAGACCACACTGAACTGCTCGGCCGTGATATCCGTTCCGTGATAAAGTCGCCACGCCCCCATCTCGGCACCCACCGCCACCACCCAGAGCGCCGAAAGCACGACGCCGGGCAGGGCGACGCACAGGATCGCGGGCAGTGCGCGCGGCACCCAGTGCAGCGGCCGCACCATCAGTTCCAGCAGCACGAACGCGACCTGCGAGGGTTTCGTGAGCGTGCACAGTGTCATCCAGATGGCGCGGGTGACGAGAGAACTGCGGCGATTGAGCGCGGCGTCGAGGCTCAGCGCCAAGACCAGCAGCGTGGTGCCGAGCACCGCCGGGTCGGCGCTCACCACCGCGCGCGCGAAGGCGGAGGAGGGGATGAGCGCCACCGCGAAGAAGCACCACGGCAGCACCGGGGTGCGGGCGATCGCGTAGGCCGTCAGCGCCGTGAAGGCGATCAGCCCGGCGATGCGCATCAGAAACAGCATCGGCAGGAAATCGAGCTGCGCCATATGGGCGATCCCGGCGGCCACGATGTAAGGCACGTAGGCGACCGGCGCGTAGCCCTCGGAGCCGCCGAAGAACACGAAGGTCCAGGGGTCGCGCGGCGGCCCGCCCTCTGCCTGCAGCCGGCGGAACTCGGTCATCACCGGGCGATAGCTGAAGTTGTTCTTGCCGGCCTTCTGCCGCTCGGTCTCGAAGAACGCGTAGTCGCGCTCGATCGCGGCCGGGATCAGCAGGCCCTGGCGGCCGAGCGCGTCGGTC
>DASWSO010000509.1:0-6272 GCA_036402635.1 Xanthobacteraceae bacterium | reverse complement strand
CGACCGTCGGCGACGAACCCGACAGCACGGCTTTGAGATTGATCGACCGGGTGGGCAGATCAGTCATTGCTCTCTCCCTGCTGCCACTTGCGGCAGCGCGCGCGGGGCTTGCCCCGTTCGCGCCAAAAGAAACCCAGTACGAAAGAGATCAGTCATTGGCCTCTCCCTGTTGCCACTTGCGCCGTTGCAGACCGAACCACGACACCATGATGGCGGCGAGCAGGAACGGGATCATCGCAGTCGAGATGGCGGCGCCCTCGCCGAGGTAGCCGCCGATGATGGCGCGCTGGTACGACAGCGTCGCCATCAGGTGGGTGGCGTTGACCGGGCCGCCGCGCGTCATCGCCCAGATCAGCTGGAAGTCGGTGAAGGTGAACAGCACCGAGAACGTCATCACCACGGCGATGATCGGCGTCAGCAGCGGGTAGGTGATGAAGCGGAACATCTGCCAGCGGGTGGCGCCGTCGATGGTGGCGGCCTCGTAGAGCGACGGCGGCACCGTCTGCAGCCCCGCCAGGAGCGTGATGGCGACGAACGGCACGCCGCGCCAGATGTTGGCGAAGATCACGCAGAAGCGCGCCCAGTTGGCGTCGCCGAGGAAGTTGATGTTCTGGGTGATCAGCCCGAGCTGCTTCAGCGACCAGGAGATGATCGAGAACTGGCTGTCGAAGATCCACCAGAACGCCAGCGCCGAGAGCACCGTCGGCACGATGAACGGGATCAGCACCATGGCGCGCAGCATCGCCTTGAACGGCATGTTCTCGTTCAACAGCAGCGCCAGATAGAGCCCGACCGCGAATTTGAACACGCTCGCGACCGTGGTGTAGAGCAGCGTGTTGAACACCGACAGCCAGAACACGGTGTCGTCGCCCAGCCACTCGTAGTTCTCCAGCCCGACGAAGCCGCCGGCGCGGCCGATGCGGGTGTCGGTGAACGAGATCCAGATGCCAAGCCCGAGCGGATAGGCGAGGAACAGGATCAGGAACGCCGCCGCCGGCACCATGAACCAGAAGCCGAGCCAGTTGCGGTCGACCTTCAGCCGGTCCCACGCGGTGATCTCGCGGATCGGGCGCTTGCCGGTGGCCGACGGCTTGAGGGCGATGTCAGTCATTCATCCATATCCCTCACCCGGCTCGTCCCACCCGACCCTTTCCCGCAAGCGGGACACGGACATCACCGATACACCCGCTGCGCCTGCCGCTCGGCGATTCGGATCGCGCCTTTCACGTCCTCGCGGCCGGTGCAGACATTGGCGAACATGTCGAGCACGATGAAGTCGGCGAGCGCAGACGCCGCCTTCTCGCCGACCGAGCCGAGATGGCCGGCGGTGAGCGTGCGCTTGCCGGCCTCGCGCGCCGGCGTGATCTTCGGATCCGAGGTCCACACCGGATTGGCGTCGTAGGCGTTGAGCGGATGCGTCAGGTAACCCTGCGCACGCTCGATCCACCTGTTGTACTGCGGCGCGTCGAGCAGGAACGCCATGAACGCCTTACAGGCCTGCGGATACTTGGTGTAGTTCATCGCCAGCATCGGATAGGCGATGTGGAACTCGGTCGGCTTGCCGACCGGGCCGATCGGCCAGAGCGCGTGATCGATGTCGGCGGCCATCTCGGGTTTCTCGGCCTTCGCGCTGGCGTAGATCGAGACGCCGTTGTTGGTCCACGAGATGTCGCCGGCGAGGAACGCCTTGTTGTTGGACGCGTCGCTCCACGAGGCGGTGCCCGGAATGAAGCCTTCGTAGAGCTGCTTGGCGTAGTCCAGCGACTTGGCGGTCTCCGGCGAGTTGATGATGATCTTGTCGTCCTTGTCGACGAGGTTGCCGCCGAACGCCCACAGGCACCAGTGCACCCAGGCATTGCCGTCGCCGGTGGCGTGGCCGAGCGCCATGCCGCCGGGCGTGCCGTTGCGCTTGGTGGCCTTGACGTATTCGAGGAACGCGTCGGTGGTGTTGGGGAATTCCTTGAAGCCCGCCTTCTCCAGCGCGGACTTCCGATAGTTCATCAGGTTGGCGTTGTAGGCGATCGGGATCGCGATCCACTTGTTGGCGCTCTTGCCGTAGACCTCGGCCGAGGGCGTCCAGCCGCCGTAGGTCTTGCCGAGGTAGTCGGCGACGTCGCTGACGTCGACGCATTTCTGGGTGAACAGGTGCGGCAGCGAGTAGAGCCCCCAGAACAGGTCCGGCCCCTGTCCGGTATTGGCGGCGACCGAAGCTTTCGGCTGCACGTCGTCGAGCGCTTCGTTGCTCACCGTGACCTTGACGCCGGTCGCCTTGGTGAAGCTGCCGACCACCTCGGTGAAGGCGTCTTCCTCCGCCTGGATGAAGCGCCGCCAGCGCAGCAGCGAAAGCTGCGCGCCGTTCTCCGGCTTCCAGGGCGCCGCCTGCGCCCAGGCTCTCGCCCAATCCAGGAATGTGGACCCGGCCAGCATGCCGGTTCCCGCGAGCGCGCTGGCGCTCTGTAGCAAGTGCCGCCGGGTCAGGTTCATGATCGTGCTCCCGCTCTCGCGTCGTTGCCGTCACACTCCCGAATTCAGTCGCAGTTGAGGTTGCAGCGCCGGCGGTGAGCCGCCGGCGCCGTTAGGGTCTCAGCGATAGATGCGGCGCGCCTGCCGCTCCGCGACCGCGATCGCGCCTTTGGCGTCCTCGCGGCCGGTCGCATAGTTGGCGAACATGTCGACGACGATGAAGTCGGCGATCGCGGCGGCGGCCTTCTCGCCGAGCGAGCCGAGGCCGCCGGGCGTGAGCGTGCGCTTGGAAACGTCGCGATAGGGCGTGCGCTTCGGGTCCTCGGTCCACACCGGATTGCTGTCGTAGGCGAGCAGGAAGTGCGACAGGTAGCCTTGCGCCGCCGCCACCCACGGATTGAAGTTCTCGGCCTCCAGCATGAAGGCGGTCAACGCCTTGCAGGCCTGCGGGGACTTGGTGAAGTTGAAGGTGAGGACCGGGAACGCGAGGTGCAGCTCGGTGGGCTTTCCGACCGGCCCGATCGGCATGTAGGCGTGGTTCATGTCGTCGGCGACAGCCTTGTTGTCCTTCTGCGCCGCCACGTAGATGGAGATGCCGTTGGAGGTCAGGTGCAGGTCGCCGGAGACGAAGATCTTGTTGTTCGAGGAGTCGTTCCACGAGGCGGTGCCGGGAATGAAGGTCTCGTACAGCGCCTTGACGTATTCGAGCGCCTTCACGGTTTCCGGCGAGTTGATGATGACCTTGTCGTCCTTGTCGACGAGGTTGCCGCCGTGCGCCCACAGCGCCCAGTGCAGCCAGGTGTTGGCGTCGCCGGAGGCATGGCCGAGCGCGAACCCGGACGGCGTGTTGTTGGCCTTCAGCGCCTTGCAGAGTTCGAGGAATGCGGCGGTGTCCTTCGGGAACTCCTTGAAGCCGGCCTTCTCCATCGACGAGATCCGGTAGTTCATCAGCCCGCCGGTGGTGGCGACCGGAATGCCGATCCATTTGCCGCCGGACTTGCCGTAGGCCTCCGCCGAGGGAGTCCAGCCGCCGTACTTCTTGCCGAGGTAGTCCGCGACGTCGGTCTGGTCGAGGCACTTGGCCGGAAACAGATGCGGCAGCGAGTAGAGGCCCCACACCATGTCGAGGCCCTGGCCCGTATTGGCCACCACCGAGGCTTTCGGCTGGATGTCCTCGAACGACTCGTTGGTGACCACCACGTCGACGCCGGTCGCCTGCTTGAAGGCGTTGACCATCTTCACGAAGGCTTCGTCTTCCGCCTGCACGAAGCGGCGCCAGCGCATCAGGTTGATCTTCGCGCCCGGCTCCGGCTTCCAGGGCGCGGCCTGCGCCCAGGCCTTGGCCCAGTCGAGCAGCGCCGGACCGGCGAGCGCGCCGGTGGCGCCGAGCGCGGTGGCGCCCTGCAGAAGCGTGCGTCGTGAGAACGTGGTCATTTGAGAAACTCCTCCCTCGGGTTTTATCGTTCGTTGGCCTTCTCAGGCGTTCAGTCGCTGGCCGCCCACGTCGTCGAACAGGTGCACGACGCGCGGGTCCGGCTTGAGCCGGATCTTGTCGCCGGGGCGGAATTGATGGCGCTCGCGAAACACCGCGATCACGTCGCCGCCGCCCATCTTGGCGACCACCTGGGTCTCCGAGCCGGTCGGCTCGATCACCTGCACCTCCACCTCGGCGCCGTCGTCGGCGAGGGTGAAATGCTCGGGCCGCACGCCGTACACCGCCGGCCGGCCGTTCCAGGCGTCGGGCGTGCGCGGCAGCGGCAGCGTGATGCCGGCCGGGCCCTCGAACGACGCGGAGCCGTTCGCCCGCACCGTGCCCCTGATGAAATTCATCGCCGGCGAGCCGATGAAGCCGGCGACGAACAGGTTCTCGGGGCGGTCGTAGAGCTCGAGCGGCGCGCCGATCTGCTCCACCAGGCCGTCGTGCATGACGACGATCTTGTCCGCCATGGTCATCGCCTCGATCTGATCGTGGGTGACGTAGACGGTGGTGGTCTTCAGCCGCTGATGCAGCTCCTTGATCTCGGTGCGCATCTGCACGCGCAGCTTGGCGTCGAGGTTCGAGAGCGGCTCGTCGAACAGGAAGACCTGCGGATCGCGCACGATGGCGCGCCCCATGGCGACGCGCTGGCGCTGCCCGCCGGAGAGCTGGCGCGGATAGCGCTCGAGATACGGCGTGAGGCCCAGAATGTCGGCGGCGCGGTGCACGCGCGTGTCGACCTCCGATTTGGGCGCGTTCCGCAGCTTCAGCGAAAAGCCCATATTGGCCGCCACCGTCATGTGCGGGTAGAGCGCGTAGTTCTGGAACACCATGGCGATGTCCCGCTCCTTCGGCGGGACATTGTTGACGACGCGGTCGCCGATCCGGATCTCGCCGGCGGTGATGTTCTCCAGCCCCGCGATCATCCGCAGCAGGGTCGACTTGCCGCAGCCAGAAGGCCCGACCAGCACGACGAACTCCCCGTCACCGATGGTGACGTTCACCCCATGGATGACGTGGGTCGTGCCGAATGCCTTCTTGACGTCGCTGATCAGAACCGACGCCATTCCCCGTCCTCCCTCTGGCTTGCAGCGGCACGGGGCTTCTTGTTGGTTGTTGAACCCTCGGTCCGGATTTTTATTGTTGTACACGCCATTGTTGCTGCGCAAACCGAGAGGGTCAAGATTGGTGCGCGCGGGCCGCAGTTGCCGTTGGCGGCTCAATCGGTCACTTTGCGGCCGAACCGGGAAGACGCGAGGAGAACGACATGGCCGGCGAGAAGGCCGAGGTGCTGCTGCTTGGCCCGGCGAAGAAGCTGATCGTCGACGGCCTCGCGGCGGTTTTCGGCGTGCACCACTTCGGCGATCCGAAGGCGCTCGACCCGCAAACCGTCGCCAAGCTGGCGCCCCGCATCCGCGGCATCGCGGTCAGCGGCCCGCCCGGGCGCGTGACTGCGGACCTGATGAATCAGCTGCCGCGGCTCGAATTCGTCTCCAGTTTCGGCGTCGGCTACGACAATATCGACGCCAAGCATGCCGGCGCGCACGGCATCACCGTCACCAACACGCCGGAAGTGCTCAACGAGGAGGTCGCCGACACCGCGCTCGGGCTGCTGCTCTGCACCGTGCGCGAGTTCCCGCAGGCGGAGCGGTATCTGCGTAGCGGGCAGTGGCCGAAGGGCGACTACAAGCTCTCGCAGTCGCTGCGCGACCGCACCGTCGGCATTGTCGGGCTCGGCCGCATCGGCAAGGCGATCGCGCGCCGGCTGGAGGCGCTGCGGGTGCCGATCGTCTACCATACCCGGCGGGTGCAGCCGGAAGTGCCGTACCGGCACTACGCCAACCTGCTGGAGATGGCGCGCGACGTCGACGTGCTGCTGGTGATCACGCCGGGCGGCGCCGAGACCCGCCATCTGATCAATGCCGAGGTGCTGGAGGCGCTCGGGCCGAACGGCATCCTGATCAACATGGCGCGCGGCTCGGTGGTGGACGAGGCGGCGCTGATCAAGGCCCTGCAGGAGAAGCGCATCCTGACCGCCGGCCTGGACGTGTTCGCGAACGAGCCGAACGTGCCGAAGGAGCTGATCGAGATGGAGCACATCGTACTGTTTCCGCATCTCGGCTCCAGCTCGCAGCACACCCGGCGCGCCATGGAGCAGCTGGTGGTCGACAACCTGCTGGCCTGGAACGCCGGCAAGGCGCCGCTCACGCCGGTGGCCGAAACGCCGTGGCCGGCACAGCGCAAGGCGCAGGTCGGATGATCGGCCGTGTCGCACCGCTGGCGCTCGCCGCCTGCCTGCTGGCGGGCGCGCAGGCGTTCGCGCAGACGCCGC
>DASWSO010000508.1:0-2717 GCA_036402635.1 Xanthobacteraceae bacterium | reverse complement strand
CGTGTTCGCGGATTCCGACACCTATCCGGCGATCGCCGACGTCACCGGCGACTTCGTCTATGCGCGGCTGCAGCGCACCGTGGACGACGAAGAGACCGGCTATGCGGCCGCCGACCTCGACCGCTGGGCCGCGCAGGCGCGCGCCTGGGAAAAGGCGGCGCCGGGCGGCGAGGTGTTCGTCTACATGATCAGCGGCGCGAAAGTGCGCAATCCGGCCGCCGCCATGGCGCTGCTGGAGCGGCTTTAATCCGTAGGGTGGGTTAGCCGAAGGCGTAACCCACCGGCTGTTTCGAAGGTGGGTTACGCTTCGCTAACCCACCTTGCGAATCCGCTCATCCACCACGTTTGGCGATAGCGCGCGCAAGCGGCGCGATCCGTTGCTATATGTTGCAGCGGAAGCTTCCGAAAGCGTGCCCGCATGCCCTCGTTTCATTCGCTCTACACCCACGAATTCGTCCGTATCGCCTCCTGCGTGCCGCGCACCGAGGTGAACGATCCGGTCTTCAACACCGACCAGACCCTGCGGCTGGCGCGCGAGGGCGACGCCGCCCAGGTGGCGCTGATGGTGTTCCCGGAACTGGGGCTCTCGGCCTACGCGATCGACGACCTCTTGCACCAGGACGCGCTGCTCGACGCGGTCGAGGCCGCGATCGCGCGCATCTGCGAGGAATCGCGAAAGCTGTTTCCGGTGCTGGTGGTGGGCGCGCCGCTGCGCCACGGCGGGCGGCTCTACAACACCGCGGTCGCGATCCACCGCGGCGAGATCCTGGGCGCGGTGCCGAAGACCTACCTGCCGAACTACCGCGAATTCTATGAGCGGCGGCATTTCGCCTCCGGCGCCGGCATCCGCAACCAGCAGGCCCGCATCGCCAAGCGGCAGGCGCCGTTCGGCGTCGACCTGCTGTTCCGCTCGCACGGCACGGCGCCGTTCACCTTTCACATCGAGATCTGCGAGGACGTGTGGACGCCGCTGCCGCCCTCGACCGCCGGCGCGCTCGCCGGCGCCGAGATTTTGCTCAACCTCTCGGCCAGCAACATCACCATCGGCAAGGCCGAGCTGCGGCGGCTGTTATGCGCCAGCCAATCGTCGCGCTGCTCGGCGGCTTACGCCTATTCGGCCGCGGGCCCGGGCGAATCCACCACTGACCTCGCCTGGGACGGCCACGCCGCGATCTTCGAATGCGGCGACACGCTCGCCGAATCGCAGCGCTTCCCGCGCGATTCGGTGATGATCACCGCCGACATCGACGTCGGCCGCATCCGCCAGGAGCGCATGCGCGGCAACACCTGGGGCGAATGCGCGCACGAGGAGCGGGAATGCGCGGCGCGCTTCCGCGTCATCCCGTTCGCGCTCGATGCGCCCGAGCAGCCGGTGGCGCTGCGGCGCAACGTCGAGCGCTTCCCCTACGTGCCGGCCGATCCGGCCAAGCTGCGCGAGAACTGCTACGAGGCCTACAACATCCAGGTGCAGGGGCTGACCAAGCGGCTGCAGGCGACCGGCACCAAGCACGCCGTGATCGGCGTTTCCGGCGGCCTCGATTCGACGCAGGCGCTGATCGTCGCGACCCGCGCGATGGATCTGCTCGGGCTGCCGCGCGCGAACGTGCTCGGCTACACCATGCCGGGCTTCGCCACCTCCGACACGACCAAGAGCAATGCCTGGGCGCTGATGCGCGCGCTCGGCGTCGGCGCCGAGGAGATCGACATCCGCCCGGCGGCGCGGCAGATGCTCGCCGATCTCGGCCATCCGTTCGCGCGCGGCGAGCCGGTCTACGACGTCACCTTCGAGAACGTGCAGGCGGGCCTGCGCACCGACTACCTGTTCCGCATCGCCAACCACCGCGCCGGGCTGGTGGTGGGCACCGGCGACCTCTCCGAATTGGGGCTCGGCTGGTGCACCTATGGCGTCGGCGACCACATGTCGCACTACAACGTCAACGCCTCGGTCTCGAAGACGCTGATCCAGCACCTGATCCGCTTCGTCGCCGGCTCCGGCGACGTCACGGACGAGACCGCGCGCGTGCTGCACGCCATTCTGGACACCGAAATCTCTCCGGAGCTGGTGCCGGCCGACGCCAAGGGCGCGATCCAGTCGACCGAGCAGATGGTCGGGCCCTACGCGCTGCAGGACTTCAATTTGTACTACGTGACGCGGCACGGCTTCCGGCCGTCCAAGATCGCGTTCCTGGCGCATCACGCCTGGAGCGACGCCGCGCGCGGCTCATGGCCGGCCAACATCCCGGACGCGAAGCGGCGCGCCTATTCGCTGGCGGAGATCCGCCGCTGGCTCGAAGTTTTCCTGTTCCGCTTCTTCACCATCAGCCAGTTCAAGCGCTCGGCGATGCCGAACGGGCCAAAAATCTCCTCCGGCGGCTCGCTGTCGCCGCGCGGCGACTGGCGCGCGCCGTCCGACGGCAATGCCCGCGTCTGGCTCGCCGAACTGGAAGCGAACGTCCCGAAGGAGTGAGGCTCGGCTCTCCTCAATCCAGAGCCCCCATGCCCGGCCCGTCTGCGCCGCTCGCTATTGCTCGCGCGAGGAGGCGAACGCAGGCACCGCTGCGTCCCTGACGAAGCCGTTATCGTCGGCAGCCGAGAATGCTTCCGCAACGGCGGTGAGCTCCCCTCCCCGCGTCAGCGGCGGGAAGGGAGTCGCGATAGGCCTGCGTGGAGTTCTATCGTGGCGCCGCAGCGCTAGGCCGCGACCGCGCCGAGCCGGT
>DASWSO010000507.1:0-6342 GCA_036402635.1 Xanthobacteraceae bacterium | reverse complement strand
CCCGCGCGGCGGCAGCCCGATGGCGGGCACATCGGCGACCTGCGCCGGGATCACCACCAACAAGGTCAGCAGCCCGAGCGCAAACAGGATTCCGCTCGCGAACAGGTCCGCCGTTTTCATGCTGATCTCCGGATCGGAATGCGCGGACGCGCAGGCCGAGTGTCACACCGCGATCCGGTTTTGACAACGTCGCGTGCTGCGCCAACAGTGCGCCCGGTTGTTGACGCGCAAGTGAGGACTTCGGAATGGATTTGGGATTGGGCGGGCGCGTCGCGCTCGTCACCGGCGCCAGTCGCGGGCTCGGCCGCGCGATCGCGTTGCGTCTCGCGCAGGAAGGCATGCCCGTGGCGATCGTGGCGCGCGACCGCGCGCAGCTTGCAAGCGTGGCTGCGGAAGCGGAAGCGCACGGCGTGAAGGCCTTGCCGATCGAGGCCGATCTGGCGCGGCCTGAAAGCGCCGAGTCGGTGGTCGCAAGCGTGGTGCGCGAGTTCGGGGGCTTGCACCTGCTGGTGAACAACGCGGGCGCGACCCAGCGCGGCGATTTCCTCAAGCTCAGTGACGACGACTGGGCAGCCGGGTTCGGACTGAAGTTCTTCGGCGCAATGCGGCTGGCGCGCAGCGCCTGGCCGCATCTGCAGCGCTCGCAAGGCACGATCGTCAATATCGGCGGCGTCGGCGGGCGCACCGGCGAGGCCGAATTCATGATCGGCGGCACCGTCAACGCCGCCATCGGCCTTCTGACCAAGGCGCTGGCGGACCGCGGCGTCAGCGACGGCGTGCGCGTGCTGGCGATCCATCCAGGGACGTTCGAGACCGAGCGCTTTGCCAAGCGGCTGCAGCGCTACATGGCGGCTCACAATGTTTCGGCCGAGGACGGCCGTAAGGGCATGCTGCACGAGCACAAGGTCGCGCGCTTCGGCCAGCCGGAGGAACTGGCTGCGCTGATCGCGATGATCGCCAGCGACCAGGTCGGGTTCCTGCATGGCTCCATCATCGACATGGACGGCGGCCAGACCCGCACGGTGTAGGCCGGTCGGATGTTTCCGCAGGGTGAGTTGCGCCCGTGGCGAGCCCGATGATCTAATGGCGGCAACCAACGCGGGACCGCCGGGATGCAGAGCTTTCGGTTCGGCTTCGATCAGCTACCGCCGGAAGCCGAAGCGGTGCGGCGGGACGTCCGCGCCTTCCTGGAGGCCGAGCAGGCGGGCGGGCGCTATGTGCCGCACCGCTGCTCCTGGACCACCTTCGACGCCGATTTCAGCCGGCGCGCCGGTGCAGCCGGTTACGTGGGACTGACGTTTCCGGAAGCCTACGGCGGCCATGAGCGATCGAGCCTGGTCCGCTTCGTGGTGACCGAGGAAATGCTGGCGGCTGGCGCGCCGTGCGGCGCCCACTGGATCGCCGACCGCCAGTCCGGCCCGCAGATCGCCCGTCACGGCAGCGAGGCCGCCAAGCGCTCGATCCTGCCGCGCATCGCGCGCGGCGAATGTTTCTTCGGCATCGGCATGAGCGAGCCGAATTCCGGCTCCGATCTGGCGGCGGTGCGCACGCGCGGCGTCAAGCGCGACGGCGGCTGGGTCATCAACGGTTCCAAGATCTGGACCAGCAATGCGCACCGCGTGCACTACCTGCTGGCGCTCGTGCGCACCGGCGACGCCGGCGAGGACCGGCACGGCGGCCTCAGCCAGTTCATCGTCGATATGAGTACACCGGGCGTGACGGTGCGGCCGATCAACGATCTCGCCGGCCGCCACGAGTTCAACGAGGTGTTCCTCACCGACGTGTTCGTGCCCGACGAGATGATGGTCGGCGCCGAGGGCGAAGGCTGGAGCATGGTGACGCAGGAGCTCGCGTTCGAGCGCTCCGGGCCGGACCGGCTGCTCTCCGACTACCGCCTGCTGGTGGAACTGATCGACCGGGTCGGGCCGACCCCGTCGCCGCAGGAGTCGGCCGAGATCGGCCGGCTGGTGGCGCATCTGGCCGCGCTGATGAACATGTCGGCCTCGGTTGCCGCGCTGCTCGGCCGCGGCCAGTTGCCGAACGTGGAAGCCGCATTGGTGAAGGACGTCGGCACCAACTTCGAGCGCGACATCCCGGAGGTGGCGCGCCGGCTGCTTCCGGTGGAGGCGAGCCTGGACGCGGACGACGATCCGTTCTCCGAGACGCTCGCCGACGTGACGCTGCGCGCGCCCTCGTTCACGCTGCGCGGCGGCACCCGCGAGATCCTGCGCGGCGTGATCGCGCGCGGGCTGGGGTTGCGCTGATGTCCGCGATGCTGGAGACGCTCGCCCCCGCGCCGCAGGCCGACGACACCGCCGCCATCGTGCTGGAGCAGACCGACCGGCTGCTGGCGCAGCATGTCACGCCGGCATGCCTGACCGCGGCCGACGCCGGAACCTGGGCGGCCGATGCGTGGGCCGCGCTGGAACAGGCCGGGCTGCCGCTCGCTCTGGTGCCGGAGGAAGCCGGCGGCGTCGGCTTGTCGCCGGCGGTCGCCGCGCAAGTGATGCGCCGCACCGGCTACCACGCCCTCCCGGTCCCGCTCCCCGAGACCATGATCGCCAACGCGCTCTGGGTGGAGGCGGGCGGCGACCCGATCGAAGGGCCGACCACGCTGGCGCCCGACTGTGGCAGCGCACGGCTGACCAGATCGGGAAGCGGCTGGGTGCTCAGCGGCACGCTGCCCAGGGTACCGTGGGGTGCCGCCGCCCAGCATGTGCTTCTGACGGCCGCGGGCGATCTCGGGGAGGGCCATCTCGTCCTGCTGCCGCATGGCGCGCATGCGGTGCGCACCCGGCGCAACCTCGCCAACGAGCCGCGCGACTCCCTCGACCTTTCAGGGGTTGTATTGGCCGACCAACAGGTTCGGCCGTTACCCTCCAGCGTCGCCGCAGCCGGTGAGGACGGCCTGATGCTGTTCGGGGCGTACATCCGCGCGCAGCAGATGGCCGGCGCGATGGAGCGCTGCCTCGACTTCGCGCTCGCCTACGCCAACGAGCGCAAGCAGTTCGGGCGCCCGATCGGCCGCTTCCAGGCGATCCAGCACATGCTGGCGGAAGCGGCCGGGCATTCCGCGGCAGCCGGTGCCGCGGCACAGGTCGCCGCCCGCGCCTACGGCGGGCCGCATTTTCCATTCGCCGCCGCCATCGCCAAGGCGCGCGCCGGCGAGGCGGCCGGCCGGGTCGCGGAAATCTGCCACCAGGTGCACGGCGCCATGGGCTTCACCCACGAGCACCCGCTGCATTTCTTCACCCGCCGGCTGTGGGCCTGGCGCGACGAATACGGCCGCGAGGCGCATTGGCAGGCGAAGATCGGGAACGCGGTCTGCGCCGCCGGCGGCGAGGCGCTATGGCCCATGCTGGTCGCCATGCGCGCCGGCACGGCGCAGGGCTGAAGGAGCACCGCATTGCCGCCAGCGCACCCGGGCCCGCTCGCCGGCATCCGCGTCGTCGATCTCACCAGTGTCATCATGGGTCCGTTCGCGACCCACATTCTGGCCGACCTCGGTGCCGACGTGGTCAAGGTGGAGGCGCCGGAGGGCGACAGCTTCCGGACCTACCGCCCTGCCCGGCATCAGGGGATGGCGGGCAACTTCCTGCATCTGAACCGGAACAAACGTTCGGTGGTGCTCGACCTGAAAGACCCGGACGCGCGCGCCGCGCTGGAGCGGCTGATCGCAAAGGCCGACGTGTTCGTTCATTCCATGCGGCCGCAGGCGATGGCGCGGCTCGGCTACACCTATGACGCCGTGAAAGCGCTGAATCCGGACATCGTCTATTGCGGCGCTTACGGCTTCGGCGCCAACGGCCGCTACGCCGAGAAGGCCGCCTATGACGACCTGATTCAGGCCGGCTCCGGGCTGGCGGCGCTGCAGAGCGCGATGCACGGCACGCCCGGTTACCTGCCGACCGTGTTGTGCGACAAGATCGCCGGCCAGGCGATCGCCTATGCGATCATGGCGGCGCTGATCCAGCGCGCCAACGGCGGCGGCGGCCAGGCGGTCGAAGTGCCGATGTTCGAGACCATGGTGGAGTTCAATTTCATCGAGCACATGATGGGTTACACGTTCGAGCCGCCGCTCGGGCCGCCGGTGTTCAACCGCGTCTTGCGGCGAAAACCGTTCCGGACCAAGGACGGCTACGCCTGCATCCTCCCCTACTCCGACCGCAACTGGCGGGACTTTTTCGATTTCACCGGCCGCACCGAGTTCAAGCAGGACGCCCGCTTCGCCACCCTCGGCGAACGGGTGCAGCACATCGACATTCTGTACACGGCAGTGGCCGAGGAGGCGCTCAAGCACACGACCGACGAGTGGGTGGCGTTCTGCGACCGGGTCTCGATTCCGTGCATGCCGGTGCTCGACCTGGAGCAGCTGACAGAAGATTCACACCTTGCCGATGTGGGCTTCTTCAGCACCCAGGAGCACCCGACCGAAGGGTCCTACCGCAGCATGCGGGCGCCGGTGAACTTCGGTTCGGGGCCCTTTGCGGTCCGCCGCCATGCCCCGAACCTGGGCGAACACACCGCGGAAGTGCTTGCCGAACACGGTTGTTCCGCGGAAGAAGTCGCGAAGCTCGCTGGTTGTTCCGGCCAGTTCGGGCGCAAAGAGGCATCCAGTGAGTGACCACCTGAAATTCCGCATCGAGGATGGTCTGGCCACCATCACGCTCGACCGGCCCGACCGGATGAACGCGTTCACCTTCGAGATGATCGAGGCGTGGACCGCCGCGCTCGAGCGCTGCCGCCGCGACGACGCCGTGAAGGTGGTCGTGGTCACCGGCACCGGCACGGCGTTCTGCAGCGGCGGCGACATCGTCGAGATGGGCGACCGCCTCGCCCACCCGCCGGCACAGCGCAAGGACGAGCTGTTCGAGAAGATCCAGCGCATTCCGCTGACGCTGGAGGACCTCGACAAGCCGGTGATCGCCGCCGTCAACGGCGCCGCCACCGGTGCCGGCATGGACCTCGCGCTGATGTGCGACCTGCGCTACGCCGCGCGCGGCGCGCGCTTCGCCGAAACCTATGTGCGGGTCGGGCTGGTGCCCGGCGCCGGCGGCGCGCATTTCCTGCCGCGCATCGTCGGCCCATCGAAAGCGCTGGAACTGTTCTTCACCGGCGACTTCATCGACGCCGAGGAGGCGCACCGCATCGGCATCGTCAACCAGGTGTTCGACGATGCCGCGCTCGCCCGCGAGGTGGAGAAGATCGCGCGCAAGATCGCGCGCGCGCCGACGCTGACGCTGCGCATGATCAAGCGCGCGGTGTACCAGGGCATGCGCAACGACCTGCGCACCAACCTCGATCTGATCTCCTCGCATTATGCGGTGATCACCTCGACGCCGGAGCACCACAAGGCGGTGCAGTCGTTCATCGAGGCGCGCGGGAAATCCTGACTTGGCGCCGCGCGGCGGCGGCCATGGCCGGCTTCAGTGCGCGATCAGCAGCGGCACCGGCGCCTCGTGCAGCAGGTCGTTGGTGACACCGCCCAGCAGCCATTCGCGCAACCGCGAATGGCCGTAGCCGCCCATGACCAACAGGTCGGCCCGCTGCCGCTCGGCCTCCGCCATCAACGCAGCACCCACGTCGTCGTCCTCGGCAACGATCGGATGCAGCACCGCGCCGATGCCGTGATGGTTGAGATGGGTCACCGCCTCGGAGCCCATGACCGCCTCGTATTCCACCGGTTCCCTGCCCTCGCCGACCACGACGACCCACACGTCCTTCGCCTTCAACAGGTACGGCATCGCCTCCGTCATGGCGCGCGCCGCCTCGCGGCTGCCGTTCCAGGCCAGCAGCACGCGGTCGAACACGCGATCCTGGCCGGCGCTGTCCTCGGGAACGAGAAAGATATGGCGGCCGGCACCGAACAGCACACCTTCCACCATCTTCTCGGGGTCGACCGAGCCGTTGGGCCGGATGGCGACGAACGTATCGGCGGTGCGCGCCTCGCGGCTGGCGGTGCGGCCGATCTCGTCCTCCAGCACGTCGATCCGGCGGATTTCGGTCGGGTGGTTGAGGCGCGCGAGCTTGGCGGCCAGCTTCTTCTCCAAGATGTCGCCGGCCTCGCGCGCCTTCTCGATCAGCCCCGCACTCTGGATTGCGGCCACGCTCTCGGCGTCAGCCGGAATGACAAGCGGCAGGGGGTTGAGAAAGAGCCCGATGACCTGACTGTCGAAGATGTCGGCGATGTTGCGTACCGCGGCGAGACGGAGTTCGTCGGCGGGGCTGCCGTCGAGCGGAACCATCACGTCCTTGATCATGCGCGCCTCCCGCCTGGGATGATTTGGGCGCAGAAGCATGCGCAAGCGGCGGCGCGGCGCCTTGACGGCCGTCAAACACCGG
>DASWSO010000506.1:0-3900 GCA_036402635.1 Xanthobacteraceae bacterium | reverse complement strand
TTCGCCGCCGGGTCGGTGCGCACGAGACAGAAGATCCAGTCGGCGTGCTGCGCCAGCGTGGTCCAGGTCTTCTGCCCGTTGACCACGTAGTGTTCGCCGTCGCGCTTGGCGCTGGTCTTCAGCGAGGCGAGGTCGGAACCGGCACCCGGCTCGGAGAAACCCTGGCACCACCAGTCGTCGATATTGCGGATGCGCGGCAGAAACCGCGCCTTCTGCGCGTCGCTGCCGAAAGTGTAGATCACCGGCCCGACCATGTTGACGCCGAACTGCAGCGGCTGCGGCGCCGGCGCCTGCTGCATCTCCTCGAGGAAGATGTACTGCTGCATCGGCGTCCAGCCGGTGCCGCCGTATTCGCGCGGCCAGAACGCCACAGCCCAGCCCTTCTGGTTGAGGATGCGCTGCCAGGTGACGATGTCGTCCTTTTCGAGGTGCCAGCCCTCCACCAGCTTGCGGCGGATTGGTTCCTGCAGCGCCGTCCGAAAGAATTCGCGCACCTCGTGGCGGAAGGCATTCTCCGCCTCGGTAAAGCGCAGATCCATGGCGTACCTCCCGTGTGCCTCGCCTGCGCGCGCTCAAGCGCTGCGGCGAAGATCCTCTTGTGCCTTGCGGCGCTCGTCGTCGCGTAATTCCAGCTTCGAGAGCTTGCCGACGCTGGTGCGCGGCAGCGCAGGACGGAATTCCAGCGCCCGCGGCATCTCGTGCCGGCCGACCTTGTCGCGCAGAAACTCTTTCAACTCATCGAGCGTGAAGCCGGCGGCGCCCTGCCGCAGCTTCACGAAGACTTTTGCGGCCTCGCCGAGATGCGCATCCGGGATGCCGATAACCAGCGCCTCTTCCACCTGTGGATGCTCGTAGACGGCCTGCTCAATCATCTGCGGGTAGATGTTGAAGCCGCCGCAAATGATCATGTCCTTCTTGCGGTCGACCAGGAAGAAGTAGCCATCCTGGTCCATGTAGCCGATATCGCCGGTCAGCAGCCGCCCGTCGGCGAACGCTTTTGCGGTTTCCTCCGGCCGGTTCCAATAGCCCGGCGTGACGTTCGGACCGCTAATGCGCAGCTCACCGACTTCGCCGGCCTGCAGCACGCGGCGCGGGTCGTCCAGCGCCACAACGTCGATCTCGATCCCGGGCAGCGGCAAGCCGATCGAGCCCGACCGGACTTCTCCCGTGCCCGGAAGGTTGGTGCCGGGCGAACAGGTCTCCGTCATGCCCCAGCCGCCGCGCAGCGTGTGGCCAGTGAGCCGCTCGAACCGCTGCGCCACCTCGACCGGCAGCGGCGCGCCACCGGAGCTGCAGCGGGTCAGCGACGAGAGGTCGCGCTGCTCGATTCCCGGATGGTTCACGAGCGCGATCCACATGGTCGGGACGCCGGGGAAAGCCGTTGCGCGCTTGACCTCGATGTCGCGCAGCGTGGTCTCCACGTCGAAGCGTGCTCGCAGCAGGATCTCGTTGCCGTTCTTGATCTGCCGCAGCAGCACCGTGGTGAGCGCGTAGACGTGAAACAGCGGGAGCACGCAGATCACCTTGTCGGTGCCACGGCGCAGCAGCCCCTGCCCGGCCGCCCAGGCGTCGTAGATCTCGTTGGCGGTGGTCAGGTTGGCGTGGGTGAGCATCGCGCCTTTCGGCACGCCGGTGGTGCCGCCGGTGTACTGCAGCAGCGCCACATCCGCGGGCACCACCCGCGGCCAAACCGCAGGCGGCCGCGGATCGGCCACGAGTGCCGACCAGCCGATGATGGCCGGGTGATCCGGGATTGGCGCAGCCGGGGCGGCGGACGGGCCCCACGTCTCGTCCTCGCCGACGATGATACGGTCCAAGAGTCCCTGCTGGTGCAGGCGCAGCGCTGTGGGCAGCAGCGTGCCGACGTTGGTGGTGACAAGCACGCGGGCGCCGCTGTCGGTGAGCTTGTGCGCGAGTTCCCGCTCGGCATCGAGCGGGCTCAGATGCACCAGGCGCGCACCGGCCTTCAGACCACCGAAGAACGCGAACGGGTGGTACGGCGTATTGGGCAGGTAGAGCGCGAGCGTGGAGCCCTTATCCATGCCGGCCGCCAGCAGCGCCGCCGCCGCGCGCGCCGCCTCACGACCGAGCGCGTCATAGCTGATGCTGCGGTCGCGGAACTCGATCGCGCTTTTGGCGCCGAACTCGGCGACGGCCCGATCGAGCAGGTCTCCCAGCGTGCCGGGTACGATCGGCGCGTCCCAGCGTACGCCGGGCGGATAAGACCGCTCCCAGGCGAAGGGGCGCTCGCCCATCAGGCGGCCTTCTGATCCGAGCCGATGCCGCCGAACGTGCCGCCTTCCGCCGCGAGTCGGTTCAACAGCGGGGCCGGCTCCAGCCGAGGATCGTTCGACTGCTTGGCGAACTGCACCAGCCGGTCGCGGATATGCGCAAGCCCGACTTGGTCGGCGTAGAACATCGGGCCGCCGCGCCATACCGGCCAGCCGTAGCCATAGACCCAGATCACGTCGATATCGCCGGGCCGCCGCGCGATCCCCTCGTCGAGGATGCGGGCGCCCTCATTGATCATCGGGAACAGCAGCCGCTCGACGATCTCCTCCTTGCCGATGCTGCGGCGGCTGCCGCCCAGGCGGCGCGCCGCCTCCACGATCAGCTGCTCGACCTCAGGATCGGGCTGCGGCGTGCGCGAGCCCGCCTCGTAGAGATAGAAGCCCTTGCCGGTCTTCTGGCCGAAGCGGCCGCGCTCGCACAGCGAATCGGCGATCTCGGCGCGCAGCCCTTGCGCCTTGCGCATGCGCCAGCTCACGTCCAGGCCGGCGAGGTCCCCCATCGCAAACGGCCCCATGGGGAAGCCGAATTCGAGGATGGCGGCATCGACCTCGTGCGGCAGCGCTCCCTCCAGCAGCAGACGCTCCCCTTCAATCGAGCGGGCCCGCAGCATGCGGTTGCCGACGAAACCGTGGCAGACGCCGACCACCGCCGGAACCTTGCCGATCTTGCGGCCGATGGCGACCGCGGTCGCCAGCACGTCCGTGGCGGTCTCCTTGCCGCGCACGATCTCCAACAACCGCATCACGTTGGCGGGGCTGAAGAAGTGCATGCCGAGCACGGAGCCGGGACGCGAGGTCGACGCCGCGATCTCGTCGACGTCGAGATACGACGTGTTGCTGGCGAGGATTGCCTGCGGCCCGGTGAGGCGATCGAGCTTGCCGAACACCTCCTTCTTGATCGGCATCTCCTCGAACACGGCTTCGATCACGATGTCGGCGGCGGCGACCGCGCCGAAGTCGGTGGTGCCCTGGATCAGCCCGACCCGGCGCTCCATCTCTTCGGCGCTCAGCCCGCCGCGCGAGACCGAGATGCCGTAGTTCTTGCGCACCGTGTTGAGGCCGCGGTCGAGCGCCTCCTGCCCGGTCTCCACCACCGTCACCGGGATGCCGGCATTGGCGAAGCACATGGCGATGCCGCCGCCCATGGTGCCGGCGCCGATCACGGCGGCGCGCTTGATCTCGCGCGGCTGCGTCTTCGCCGAGACGTCCGGGACCTTGGCGGCTTCGCGCTCGGCGAAAAAGATGTGGCGCTGTGCGCGCGACTGGTCCCCGCCGACCAAGCGCGTGAAAATCTCCCGCTCATGCCTGAGGCCGTCGTCGATCGGCATCTCGACGGCTGCGCGCATCGCCTCGATCGCGCCGGCCGGGGCATGCAGGCCGCGCCCGCGCTTGGAATGTGTCGCGACGATCGAGTCGAACTTGGCCGGATCGGTGCGCAGGCCGGCGAGCTTGTCGTCCTTGTCGCGGATGCGCGGCAGCGGCCGCTGGTCGGCGACGCGGCGTGCGAACGCGACCGCCGCCTGGGTGAGGTCGCCGTCGACGATCTCGTCGACCAGCCCGGCGGCGTGCGCGTCCTTGGCCGGGATCGGCTCGCCCGAGAGGATCATCG
>DASWSO010000505.1:0-1732 GCA_036402635.1 Xanthobacteraceae bacterium | reverse complement strand
CACCCGGCGCTGCTGATGGTCGATACCATCTCGTCGCTCGCCTCCACCGATTACCGGCACGACGAGTGGGGCGTCGACGTCACCATCGGCGGCGCCCAAAAGGGGCTGATGATGCCGCCCGGCATGTCGTTCAACGCGGTGAGCGACAAGGCGCTGGCGGCCTCGAAGACCTCGCAGCTGCCGAAGGCGTTCTGGGCGTGGGACGACATGATCGCCATGAACAAGAACGGCTTCGTTCCGTACACGCCGGCGACCCAGATGCTGCAGGGCCTGGTGGTGGCGATCGACATGCTGCACGAGGAAGGGCTTGAGAACGTATTCGCGCGGCACGACCGTTTCGCCGAGGCGACGCGGCGCGCCGTGCGCGCCTGGGGCCTCGATATCCTGTGCCGCGACCCGAAGTATTACTCGCCGACCATCACCGCGGTGCTGATGCCGGAGGGCCATGACGCCGAGGCATTCCGCAACCTCGCGCTGGAGCAGTTCAACATCTCGTATGGGATGAGCTTCGCGAAGTTCGCCGGCAAGATGTTCCGCATCGGCCACCTCGGCGACATCAACGACCTCACGCTGATGGGCGCGCTCGCCGGCACCGAGATGGCGCTGGCGCTGGCCGGCGTTCCGCACCAGAAGGGCGGCGTGCAGGTCGCCATGGATTACCTGGTGTCGGAAGTCTCAGCCCCGGCGCGGGTGGCCGCGGAGTAGATTGAGCCCACACGGTCGTGATGCCCGCGCTGGTCGCGGGCATCCACGTCTTATTCGGCGCCGAAAAAGAAAGACGCGGACGGCCGGGACAAGCCCGGCCATGACGACGGCGTTAGTCCTTCCGGGACAACCGCGAACGGTTCGCACGCACGCGCTTGCGGTAGCCGGCCAGCACCTTGCGGCCGGCGGCGTGATGGCTCGCGCCGGTCGCGATCGCCAGGCCGGCAGCGAACTGCGCTTCCATTGCCGCGACCGCCTTCTCGGTGATCATGCGCTGCGCCTCGAACGCCGCCGCCGGACCGCCAGCCGCGAACTTCGCCATGCGCAGCCCGATCACGGCCCACGACTCGGCGCCCAGCCGGGCGAGATCGAAAGCGTGGCCGAGGATCGGATCGCGGCGTGAGCGCATGATTGGTTCTCTTCGTTGAAGGCCGACGACAACGCGCAGAGTGCGCGTTCGTTCAAGGCACAACTCTTAGGCGGGCGTAACGCGTTTGGTCGCAGCCGGGCGGCGTTGACCGATGCACAAAGCATGCGCACACTTCGCCAAAAGACAAGACCGTCATTTATCCGGGGGACGTTCCAAGTGAAACCGGCTGCGTTCGGCTACGCCAAGGCGCGTACGCTCGACCATGCGCTCGAGCTGCTCGCCAGCGGCGAAGGGGCGCGTATCCTGGCCGGCGGCCAGAGCCTGATCCCGGCGCTCAATATGCGGCTCGATGCGCCGCGGCTGCTCGTCGACATCAACGGCGTCTCCGAGCTCGAAGGGATCGCCCGGCAGAATGGCGATCTGCGCATCGGCGCACTCACCCGCCACGCCGCGGCGTTGCGCTCCGACGCGATCGCGCAAGCCGCACCGCTGATCGCGATGGCGATGCCGCATGTGGCGCATCCGGCGATCCGCAACCGCGGCACCGTCGGCGGCTCGATCGCGCTCTCCGATCCGGCGACCGAGCTGCCGGCCTGCCTGCTGGCGCTCGGCGGCGCGGTCGAAATCGCCGGACGCGGCGGCCGCCGCAGCGTCGCG
>DASWSO010000504.1:0-6005 GCA_036402635.1 Xanthobacteraceae bacterium | reverse complement strand
GAGGCGGTGCGCGACGCCTTCGACCCGCGAAAGACGTTCGGGTGAACGCCGTAGCGGAATGACCCTTGTCCAGAGGATGACGAAACCGAAATCGACTGAAGGAACTTCAGTGACCGAATCCCCCCTCCTCTCCGTCCGTGATCTCTCCGTCGCGTTCCGCCAGGGCGAGCGCGAGGTGCTGGCGGTCGATCGCGTGTCGTTTCACGTCGAAAAGGGCGAGACGGTCGCGCTGGTCGGCGAATCCGGCTCCGGCAAATCCGTAACCGCGCTTTCGGTGATGAAGCTGCTGCCGTATCCAGCGGCGCGGCATCCGTCCGGCTCCATTATGCTCAGGGGCGAGGAGCTGATGCGGCTCTCCGAGCGCGAGATGCGGCGGGTGCGCGGCGACGACGTGACCATCATCTTCCAGGAGCCGATGACGTCGCTCAACCCGCTGCACACGATCGACCAGCAGATCGCCGAAATCCTGGAACTGCATCGCGGCATCACCGGCGCGGCTGCACGGGCGCGGATCGTGGAGCTGCTCGGACAGGTCGGCATTCCGGAGCCGGCGAGTCGGCTCGGCAGCTACCCGCACCAGCTCTCCGGCGGCCAGCGGCAGCGCGTGATGATCGCGATGGCGCTCGCCAACGAGCCCGACCTGCTGATCGCCGACGAGCCGACCACCGCGCTCGACGTCACTGTGCAGGCGCAGATCCTGAAGCTCTTAAAGGACCTGCAGACGCGGCTCGGCATGGCGATGCTGTTCATCACCCATGACCTCGGTATCGTGCGCAAGATCGCGGATCGGGTCTGCGTCATGCAGCGCGGCAAGATCGTGGAGCAGGGGCCGGTCGAGCGCGTGTTCACCGCGCCCGAGCATCCCTATACGCGCGCGCTGCTCGCCGCCGAGCCGACACCGGACCCGGCACCGCTGCAGCCGGACGCTCCGCTGATCGTCGAGACCAAGGACCTGAAAGTCTGGTTCCCGATCAAGCGCGGCGTGCTGCGCAAGACCGTCGGGCACATCAAGGCGGTTGATGGCGTGTCGATCGCGGTGCGGAAAGGCGAGACGCTGGGCGTGGTCGGCGAATCCGGCTCCGGCAAGACGACGCTCGGGCTCGCGATCCTGCGCCTGATCTCCTCGCAGGGGCCCGTGGTGTTCATGGGCAGCGACCTGCAGGGGCTGAAGTTCAAGCAGATGCGGCCGTTCCGCCGCGACATGCAGATCGTGTTCCAGGACCCTTACGGCTCGCTCAGCCCGCGCATGTCGATCGCCGACATCATCGCCGAAGGGCTGCAGGTGCATCACCCGACTATGAGCGCGGAAGAGCGCGAGCAGCGGGTGATCCGCGCACTCACCGACGTCGGCCTCGACCCGGAAAGCCGATTCCGCTATCCGCACGAATATTCCGGCGGTCAGCGCCAGCGCATCGCGGTCGCGCGCGCGGTCGTGCTGGAGCCGACATTCGTGGTGCTGGACGAGCCGACCAGCGCGCTCGACATGCTGATCCAGTCGCAGATCGTCGACCTGCTGCGCGCGCTGCAGAAGCGCCGCGACCTCACCTACCTGTTCATCTCGCACGACCTGCGCGTGGTGGCGGCGCTGGCCAGCCGCGTGGTGGTGATGCGGCACGGCAAGGTGGTGGAAGAGGGTCCGGCCGAGGAGCTGTTCGCACGGCCGCAGACCGACTATACCCGCGCGCTGTTCGCCGCCGCCTTCAATCTCGAGACTGCGGGCTCGGGCGTCGTCGCAGAGTAATTCTCAATGCCATCTCCCGTGCTGATCGCCGTCGACGGGCCGACCGCCTCCGTCTGGCACGACGAGTTCCGCCGCGCCGCCCCGGAGCGCGAGTACCGCGTCTGGAACGCCGCGCAGGGCGAAGCGCTCGATGAGATCGTTTACGCCTGCGTCTGGCGGCCTCCGGCAGGGCTGCTGGCGCGATTGCCGCGGCTGCAGGTGATCTTCAATCTGGCGGCCGGCGTCGATCCGCTGCTCGCCGATCCGACCCTGCCGGACGTGCCGATCGTCCGCACCGTTCACCCCAACCTGACGATGCGGATGGTCGAGTACGTCGTGCTGCACGTGCTGATGCATCACCGCGGGCAACGGACCTACGACGCGCAGCAGCGCGACCGCGTATGGCACGGCCACGAGCACCCGGCCGCCAGCGAGGTGACGGTCGGCATCATGGGGGTGGGCGCGATCGGCACCGCGATCGCCGCCGTGCTGCGGCAGATCGGGTACAACGTCATCGGCTGGAGCCGCACGCCGAAGACCATGCCGGGGGTCGAGGTGCATGCCGGGCCCGGCGGTCTCGATGCGTTTCTGGCGCACACCGAGATTCTCGTCTGCCTGCTGCCGCATACGCGCGACACCGAGGGCATCGTCAATCTGCCGCTGCTGCGCAGGCTCAAGCACGACGGCGCGCTCGGCGGCGCCTACCTGATCAATGCGGGGCGCGGAAAGCTGCAGGTCGATGCGGACATCCTGGCCGCGCTCGACCAAGGCGCGATCGCGGGCGCCTCGCTCGACGTTTTTCCGGTCGAACCATTGCCGCCGGAAAACCCGCTATGGGGGCATCCGAACGTGATCGTGACACCGCACAACGCCGGCGACCTCTCGCCGCCGGTCCTGGTGCAGGGCGTGTTGCAGCAGATGCGCCGCCGCGAACAGGGGCTTCCGCTCGAGCACGTCGTGGACCGCACACGCGGTTATTGAGGAACATACGTAACCGAATAGTTGTGCCGAGTGGTGCCGGCCGCGTTTTACTCAGGCACTGCGCAAAACATGGGGAAAGCGTAAGTAGAAGACACACGAATTTTGACTTCCGGAAGATTTGTGCAACTACAGCGCAGAGACTGCACAACGCGCAAGCAAGGAGGTGGGGGCACCCCAGCGCGAACCGGAGAGCGGCCATGCCGGCGCATAACAACGGATATGCGGAAGCGTTTGACGTCATCGACCGGCTTGATGCGCTGACGTGCATTCACGCCGTGCTGCACGAGGTTGAGCGCATCGGCGCCCGCTACGGCTTCGACAGCTGCATCTTCACGGGCCTCTCCAAGGACCTGCCGTTCGACCAATCCGTGCTGGCGCGCACGTGGCCGGCGGAGTTCATCGCACACTATACGCGCGAGAATTTCATTCGCCACGACCCGGTGGCGCAGGCGACCCGCGAGAGCACCGTGCCGTTCGAGTGGGACGAGCATTTCCGGCGGAACGGGTCCGACCAGCGTGCCGCCGAAGTGATGCGGTGCGCGGCGGATTACGGCATCCGGTGCGGGTTCACCATCCCGATCCATGGCCCAGGCGCTTACGATGCCTGCATCTCGATGACCGGCAGCAAGATCGACCTGCCGGCGTACAGCCGGCCGGCGCTGCACCTGATGGGGCTGTATGCCTTCGACCGGGTGCAGGCCCTGTCCGCGCCGGAGCCCCGCCGCAAGGCGCCGCTGACCGCGCGCGAACGCGAAGTCCTCACCTGGGTCGCCCAGGGCAAGTCCGCCTGGGAGATCGGCGAGATTCTCAGCATCGCCAAGCGCACCGTGGACGAGCACGTGCAGACCAGCTTCCAGAAGCTCGGCGCGGTCAACCGGACGCAGGCGGTGGCGCTGGCGGTGCGTGACCGGCTGATCCACGTCTGAGACCCAAAGCGGCGCGGCCGCTTTGGGCGCTGCCGCGGCGGCCGCGCGAGGGCGCCCGCGACCCTCCCCCGAAAGGGCGAATTTAGTGCCCCGCGTGCCTTTAAAAAGGCGCGTCAAATCAACATATTAAGCTCCGCCGTCGGGTTCCTGTACGGCGGCCCATTTTCATGCGAAACCGGTTGTTGAAAAAATCGGATTCCGTAAGCGATTCGAAGGTCCTGATGGCTGAGCCGGCGCGCTCCCACGATCCCTCCGACTACGGCGCAGAGTCGATCAAGGTCCTCAAGGGCCTCGACGCCGTGCGCAAGCGGCCGGGCATGTATATCGGCGACACCGACGACGGCTCCGGCCTGCACCACATGGTGTACGAGGTCGTCGACAACGCCATCGACGAGGCGCTCGCCGGCTATGCCGACGAGGTCACGGTGGCGCTCAACCCGGACGGCTCGGTCACGGTGCGCGACAACGGCCGCGGCATCCCGACCGATATCCACCAGGGCGAGGGCGTGTCGGCCGCCGAGGTCATCATGACCCAGCTGCACGCGGGCGGTAAGTTCGACCAGAATTCCTACAAGGTCTCCGGCGGCCTGCACGGCTTCGGCGTCTCGGTCGTCAACGCGCTGTCGTCGTCGCTGACGCTGACGATCTGGCGCGACGGCCGCGAGCACAGGATGGAGTTCCGGGACGGCGACGCGGTGGCGCCGCTCGCGGTCACCGGCGAATCCGGCGGCCGTCGTGGCACGGAAGTCACCTTCCTGCCGTCCACCGCCACCTTCACCATGACGGAGTTCGACTTCGCCACGCTGGAGCACCGGCTGCGCGAGCTCGCGTTCCTGAATTCCGGCGTGCGGATCGTGCTCACGGACCTGCGGCACGCGATCGAGAAGCGCGAGGAGCTGCGCTACGAGGGCGGCGTCGAAGCGTTTGTAAAATACCTCGACCGCAACAAGAACCCGCTGATCGCAAGCCCGATCGTGATCAAGTCGGAACGCGACGGCATCACCGTGGAAGCGGCGCTGTGGTGGAACGACGGCTACCACGAAGCCGTGCTCTGCTTCACCAACAACATCCCGCAACGCGACGGCGGCACGCATCTGGCGGGCTTCCGCGGCGCGCTCACGCGCCAGGTCACCGGCTACGCCGACAGCAGCGGCATTACCAAGAAGGAGAAAGTGGGGCTCACCGGCGACGACTGCCGCGAGGGCCTCACGGCGGTGCTCTCGGTGAAGGTGCCGGACCCGAAATTCTCCTCGCAGACCAAGGACAAGCTCGTCTCCTCCGAGGTGAAGCCGGTGGTCGAGGGGGTGCTCAACCAGGCGCTCGGCGAATGGCTCGAGGAGCATCCGAGCGAGGCCAAGGCGATCGTCGGCAAGGTGGTGGAGGCCGCCGCGGCGCGCGAGGCCGCCCGCAAGGCGCGCGAGCTCACCCGCCGCAAGGGGCCGCTCGACGTCGCCTCGCTGCCCGGCAAGCTCGCCGACTGCCAGGAGCGCGATCCGGCCAAGTCCGAGCTGTTCCTGGTCGAGGGCGACAGCGCCGGCGGCTCCGCCAAGCAGGGCCGCAACCGCGAGTTCCAGGCGGTCCTGCCGCTGCGCGGCAAGATCCTCAACGTCGAGCGCGCGCGCTTCGACAAGATGCTGGGCTCGCAGGAGATCGGCACGCTGATCACCGCGCTCGGCACCGGCATCGGGCGCGAGGAGTTCAATGCCGACAAGCTGCGCTATCACAAGATCATCATCATGACGGACGCCGATGTGGACGGCTCCCACATCCGCACCCTGCTGCTGACCTTCTTCTTCCGGCAGATGCCGGAGCTGATCGAGCGCGGCCACATCTACATCGCGCAGCCGCCGCTCTATAAGATCGCGCGCGGCAGTCCGAGCAGTACCTCAAGGACGAGCGGGCGCTGGAAGACCACCTGATCGGCAACGGCTCCGAGGAAGCGGTATTCAAGCTCGCCTCCGGCCCGGAGCGCGCCGGTGCCGACCTGCGTGCGCTGGTCGAGGAGGCACGCGCGATCCGCAACACGCTCAACGGCCTGCACAGCCGCTACAGCCGCAAGGTGGTCGAGCAGGCGGCGATCGCCGGGGTGCTGCGGCCGCAGGTCACGCGCGACCCGCAAACCGCCGAGCAGGCGGCGCTCTACATCGCGCGCCGGCTCGACGCGCTATCGGAAGAGACCGAGCGCGGCTGGGAAGGACATTACGAGGAAGGCGAGGGGTTCCGCTTCTCCCGCACCGTGCGCGGCGTCAAGGAAGTGGCCACCATCGACCAGGCGCTGCTCGGCTCCGCCGACGCGCGCCGGCTCGACGAGCATGCCGCTTCGCTGCAGGAGGTCTATGCCAAGCCCGGCGTGCTGCGCCGCAAAGGCGAGGAGACGG
>DASWSO010000503.1:0-2343 GCA_036402635.1 Xanthobacteraceae bacterium | reverse complement strand
TCGCTATCGGGCGGCGAGCGCAACCGCGTGCATCTCGCCAAGATGCTGAAGTCGGGCGCCAACGTGCTGCTGCTCGACGAGCCGACCAACGACCTCGACGTCGACACGCTGCGCGCGCTCGAAGAGGCGCTGGAGGATTTTGCCGGCTGCGCCGTCATCATCAGCCATGATCGCTGGTTTCTGGACCGCATCGCGACCCACATCCTGGCCTTCGAGGGCGACAGCCACGTCGAATGGTTCGAGGGCAATTTCCAGGACTACGAGGCCGACAAGATGCGCCGCCTCGGCACCGACTCGATCATCCCGCACCGCGTCAAGTACAAGAAGTTCAGCCGGTAACGCAGAGGCGATCTGGTCGACGATGACCACTGGCGCCATGACGGTGTTGCGCAGTCTGGTCGCGGGCGCGGTGATGCTCGGCGTTGTCTTGCATGGCGGCGCGGCTGCGGCAGACGAAGCATTCGCCCGCTGGGTTGAAAGCCTGTGGCCGGAGGCGCAGCAGCTCGGCGTCAGCCGCGCGACCTTCGAAGCCGCGACCCGCGGGCTTGAGCCGGACCTCTCGCTGCCGGACCTGAAAGTGCCGGGCCGCGCCGACACGCCGCCGCGCGAGCAGGCCGAGTTCGTGCAGCCGCCCGAGGAATATCTCAAGGAAGCGACGATCGAGCGGCTGGCGGCGCAGGGCCGCAAGCTTGCTCAACAGCACGGCACGACCCTGGCTGCGATCGAGCGGGAGTACGGCGTCGCGCCCGCGGTGCTGCTGGCGATCTGGGGGCGCGAGACCGCATTCGGCAATGCCAGACTGGGGCACAACGCGATCCGCGTGCTGGCGACGCAGGCCTATCTCGGACGCCGGAAGGACTACTTCCGGCGCGAATTCCTCGTCGCCCTGAGGATGCTGCAGGAGGGGCACGTGCAACTCGCCGCCATGCGCAGCTCCTGGGCCGGCGCGATGGGGCTGACGCAATTCCTGCCGTCGGAATTCTACAAGCACGCGGTCGACTTCGACCGCGACGGCCGGACGGACATCTGGAACTCGGTGCCGGATGCGCTCGCGTCCGCCGCCAGGCAGCTGGTCGACAAGGGCTGGCAGCGCGGCAGGCGCTGGGGGTTGGAGGTGCGCGCGCCGGCCGGGGTCGACTGCACGCGCGCCGATCCTGAGCTGAAGCAGCCGATCCGCGCCTGGCTGGCGCAGGGCTTCGTGCCGGCCTACGGCCGCAAGCTCTCGGCCGAGGAGCAGGCCGACGAGGCTTCGTTGTTCCTGCCCGAGGGCATCTACGGTCCGGCCTTCCTGGCGCCGAAGAACTACTTCGTGATCAAGGACTACAACTTCGCCGACCTGTACGTGCTGTTCGTCGGCCATCTCAGCGACCGCATCGCCGACCCGCGTCCGTTCCAGACCCCGTGGGCGAAGATCGAGAAGCTGCGCACGCGGCAGGTGGAGGAGATCCAGCAGCGGCTCACTGCGGCCGGGCTCTACCGCGACAAGATCGACGGCAAGGCCGGGATGAAGACGCGGCTCGCGGTCGGCGCCTACCAGAAGGCCAACGGCCTCAAGCTCGATTGCTGGCCGACCGCGGCCGTGCTGGCGCACATGGCCAACGGGCGCTGATCCGGTCCGAGCGTCGCCCAAACGAAAATGGCCGGACCGCGCGCGGTCCGGCCATTCGTCTCGAAACTCCGGCGTCGTTCAGCAGGGAACGCGCACGTTGCGCAGCACGTAGTCGCCGCGGCGCGGCGACCACACGTACTGCTGCTCGATGCAGGCTTCCGGCGGAGCGGCATAGAGCGGCGCCGGCGCATAAACCGGGGCCGGCTCGTAGTAGCGCGGGCCGGACAGGGCCGAGCCGATGATGGCACCGGCCGCGAGGCCGCCGATCACGCCGGCCGCAACCGCGCCGCCGCGCTGGGCCGAAGCGTCCGTGGGAACGCTCACCGCGCCAACCGCAATCGTTGCGGCTGCGGCGAGGGCCATGAGAGTCTTTCGCATCAGAACCTCCAAGAAGGCGCCCGCCGGGCGCTGGGGAACGAACCGGAACGGGGGTCGCTGTTCGTCATGCCGATAATCGCGGGCAATTTGGCCTAATTGTGGATCACCAGGCCTGCAACAGCCCGCATCCTCAATGAAAACCAAATAGTTGGACAAATCGTTAGCCGGCACCGGCCAAGCCTGAACGACCGTTCAGCGCCCGGCTGCACGAAGCCCTTATCAGTGCGCCTCGTCCCAGTTGGCGGCGGCGCGGGCATCCACCTGCAGCGGCACGTGCAGGCTGAGCGCCGGCATCGGCGCGTTCTCCATCACCCGTTTCACCACCGGCAGCGTGGCAGCGACCTCCGCCTCCGGCA
>DASWSO010000502.1:0-1919 GCA_036402635.1 Xanthobacteraceae bacterium | reverse complement strand
TTCTTCGCGACCGCAAGCTGCATCACCTCGCCCTCGGCGATCACGGCGGCGGCGGAAGACAGGATTTCGAGGGCGCGCAGCGAGCCCACCTCGACCATCATCTTGAAGGCCTGGCCGAGCAGGAAATCGCCGACCAGCACGCTCGCCTCGTTGCCCCACAGCATGCGGGCCGCGAGCTTGCCGCGCCGCATCTCGCTGTCGTCGACCACGTCGTCGTGCAGCAGCGTCGCGGTGTGCATGAATTCCACCGCCGCCGCGAGCTTGACGTGGCCGTCGCCGTCGTAATCGGAGACTTGCGCCATCGCCAGCGTCAGCATCGGCCGCAGCCGCTTGCCGCCGGAGCCGATCAGGTGCCGCGCCACCTCCGGGATCATGGTGACCTGCGACCCGGTGCGGGTCAGGATGGTGGCGTTCACCCGCTCCATATCGGCGCGCACCAGGCCGACCAGGGGATCGAGCGAGGGCGCGGCATGGCTTTCGAACGGAACGACGACACGCAAAGGGACGATCTCCGGGTGCGGCGGCGCTGTCGAAACATGAAAGCCGGATCGCCGCAAGATGCGGCCGCCGGGGCGATGCGGCGCGCGGGCGGCGCTGGCTTTCCTGCTGCGCTCGCGTTAACGAGCATATGAACGCGTTCCGACGCCGACAAGGGCGGCATTAGGCCGCGAACCAGTAGCCATGTTGACGCCGAACGAGAACACCATCGACCGGTTCGGCCTCACCCACGGTCAGCGGATCGCGGTGCTGGTTCCGTGTTTCAACGAGGAAGCGGCGATCGCCAAGGTGGTGGCGGACTTCCGCTCGGCGCTGCCGGGCGCCGAAATCTATGTCTACGACAACAATTCCAGCGACCGGACCGCGGCCGTGGCGGTGGCCTCCGGCGCGATCGTGCGGCACGAGCTGCACCAGGGCAAAGGCCATGTGGTGCGGCGCATGTTCGCCGACGTCGAGGCCGACATCTACCTGCTGGTGGACGGCGACGCGACCTACGACGCACCGAGCGCGCCGGCGATGATCGCGCGCCTGCTGGACGAGCGCCTCGACATGGTGGTGGGGGCGCGCGTCGACCAGGAGCAGGCCGCCTACCGGCTCGGCCACCGCTTCGGCAACCGCATGCTGACCGGATTCGTCGCCGACGTTTTCGGCCGCACCTTCACCGACATCCTGTCCGGCTACCGGGTGTTCTCGCGCCGCTACGTGAAGTCGTTCCCGGCGCTGGCGGGCGGGTTCGAGATCGAGACCGAATTGACCGTGCATGCGCTCGAGCTCGGCCTGCCGGTCGGCGAGGTGGCGACCCCCTACTACGCCCGCCCGGTGGGCTCGGTGTCCAAGCTGCATACCTATCGCGACGGCTTCCGCATCCTCTGGACCATCACGCGGATGTACAAATCCGAGCGGCCGCTGCGATTCTTCGGTTCTTTCGCCGCCGCGCTGGTGATCGTTGCCGTCGGTCTCGCGGTGCCGATCGCCGTCACCTACGTGCAGACCGGGCTGGTGCCGCGGTTCCCGACCGCAATCCTGTCGACCGGCCTGATGCTGCTCGCCTCGCTGGCGCTGACCTGCGGGCTCATCCTCGGCACCGTGACGCGCGGCCGGCGCGAGCTGAAGCGGCTTGCCTATCTGGCGCATCCCGGGCCGCGGCCCGCCCGCGCCCCGCGGCCCGACTAGCGATGCGCGAGCTCGTCCGCACCAACGACGCGGTGCTGATCTCCGCGGTCGGCGCGCTGCTCGATGCGGCGCGCATTCCGCATCTCGTTCTGGACCAGAACATGAGCGTGCTGGAAGGCTCGCTCGGCGTGCTGCCGCGCCGCATGCTGGTCGCGGACGACGATCTCACCGCCGCCCGCCGGCTGCTCACCGATGCCGGGCTGGCCCACGAGCTGCGGCCCGATGAGCGCCGCTGACCCGCGGCCCGA
>DASWSO010000501.1:0-4394 GCA_036402635.1 Xanthobacteraceae bacterium | reverse complement strand
GGTACTCGGCCTTTGCAGGGCTGAACAGAAAAAGACCGAAGGCTAATGCCAGCAGCAGTTTGGATTTCACGACCGGCTCCGTGTTCGAAGGCGAACGGAATTGGACCAAGCCTTCAAAGGCTAGCCGAGCGCTTTCGCTTTGTCCTCCCCTCCGGTCCGTTAGCCCGGGGGTCCTGAGGGAGAGTTGGCGGGCGCGGAGCTTTGCGCTTGGCCGCGCGCGGCTTGCGCGCATGCATTCGCTCCGCCAGGACCTGCTCGAGCTTGGCAAGCGGGAGGCAGTTGAGCACGCGGTCGGGCGGCACGCCGCCCTTCCGCGCCATGGTGACGCCCCAGCGGGTCAGGTCGAGTTCCGCGGTCGAGTGCGCATCCGGATTGATGCTCATCGTGCAGCCGAGCTCGAGCGCGCGGGCGTGCCAGCGCCAGTCGAGATCGAGCCGCCACGGATTGGCGTTGATCTCCACCGCGACACCATACTGTGCGCAGGCGGCGAGCACTTTTTCGATATCGATCTCGTAGCCGGGCCGGCGCAGCAATTGTCGACCGGTCATATGACCGAGGATGGTCGTGTGTGGGTTGGCGACGGCGCGGATGATCCGCTCGGTCTGCGTTGCCGGGTCGAGCCGGAACCGGCTGTGCACGCTCGCGACCACAAAATCGAAGCGCGCCAGAACCTCGTCCGGATAGTCCAGCGAGCCATCGGCGAGGATGTCGGACTCAATGCCCTTGAGCACGCGGAATTCGCCGCGCAGGCGCTTGTTCAGCTTATCGACCGCCGCGTGCTGCGCCTCGATCTCCTCCAGGCTGAGCCCGCCGGCGTAGCCGGCCGAGCGGGAATGGTCGGCGACGCCGAAGTAGCCGTAGCCGCGCTTGCGCGTCGCCTCCACCATCTGCGCCAGCGTATGCATGCCGTCCGACGCATCGGTGTGGGCGTGCAGGATGCCGCGGATGTCCTCGTCGCGCACCAGCCGCGGCAGCTTGCCGGCGAGCGCCTGCTCGATCTCGCCACGGCCTTCCCGCAATTCCGGCGCGATCAACGGGAGACGGAGCGCGGCGTAGATCTCCTCTTCGCTGCGGCCTGCGATCACCCGTTTGCCGCGATGCAGGCCGTCCTCGTCGAGCCTCAACCCTTTCGTGGCGGCAAGCGCGGTGAGGCCGCTGACATGTTCGTCCGACCCGGTCGCCAGCAACAGCGTGATCCCGTAGCGGCGCGGGTCGGCGACATGCAGCGCCAACCCGCTCAGGCGCTGCACGCGCGGCAGCCCCTGCAGCTCCGGCACTTCCGCCACGAACGACAGCTCGCCGACCAGCTCGCAGCCGCGCCGCAGCTCGCCGGCGGCGACAATGCGCGTCAGTTCCGGATGCGAGCGTTGAAGGTTGGCGATGGCGCTCTCCGCAAGCTCGGCGGCGCGATGGATATGGCGCAGCCCCTTCGAGCGCCGCTGGATCGCGATCCCATCGAGGATTTTCCGCTGCAGCGCCGGGCCAAGCCCCTTGGTCGCGGCGATGCGGTCGTCGCGCGCGGCCTGCTCCAGCTCGGCGAGCGAAGAGATTCCGAGCTCGTTGTGCAGCTTGAAAATCTTGTCCGGCTTCAGGCCGGGAATGCGCACCAGTTCCAGCAGGCCGGCGGGCAGTTCCGCGCGCATCGATTCCAGCGCCGGATGGGTCCCGGTCCGGTGCAGCTTGGTGACGATGTCGGCGATGGTCTCGCCGATCCCGGGCAGCTCGCGCAGCCGCCCCTGCGCCACCACATCGGCGAGCGGCGCGGAGAGCGCCAGGAGCGTCTCGGCAGCGCGCTGATAGGCGCGCGCGCGGTACGGATTGCCGCCGCGCAGCTCGGTGCGCAATCCGAACTCCGTCAGCAGCGCCGCGACCGCTTTGGCGTCCAAGGGCTCCATCGCAAGGTCATAAATGAAAAGGGCCGCCTTGCGGCAGCCCTTTTGTTATCGCTGGTGGCCCGGCTAGCGCAGGAACAGCGCCAGCAGGATGATGATCGGAATCGGAATGCCGATCAGCCACAGCAAAGCACCTTTACCCAAGCCCATTGCTTCCTCCATCAGACCGTTGCCTGGCCGACTAACGCGCCTCAGGCGGGTTCGTTCCGCGGCGTCCGGCCTTGGCAGCCGGCCTTGGCGGCCTGGAGAAAGCTCTGCGCGGCGCTGCCGAACAGGCCCGGGACGTGGGTGTAGATGTAGCGCACGCCGCGCCCGACGGTGGTGCCGACATTCGCCGAAGCCGCCGGCATGCCGGCCGTCTTTCCCGCCGCGACGATCTGCCGGATCGCCGCGTCGATCGCCTGCGCCACCGGCGCGGCGGCCGGGTTACCGGGAAAGCCCATCGACTGCGAAAGGTCGGACGGCCCCACAAAGAACACGTCGACGCCGTCGACCTGCAGGATCTCCGGCAGGTTCGGCAGCGCGGCAGCATCCTCGATCTGCACGCACACGAGGCTCTCGCGGTTGGCCGCCTGCACGAACTCCGCTGCAGAACCTCGAAAGCCGTAGCCGGAGGCGCGCGTGCCGGCCGCCAGCCCGCGGCGGCCCTGCGGATGGAATTTCACCGCCTCGACCGCCGCCACCGCGTCGGCGCGCGTGATCACATGCGGCACCTGCACGCCGGCGGCGCCGCGATCCATCACCTCGACGATGTCCTGAGCGGCCTTGCTGCGCGGCCGCACGATCGGCGTGATGCCGCTCGCCTCCGCCGCCATGATCATCAGCTCGGCGCTTTCCGGGCCGATGGTGCCGTGCTCGCAATCGATCAGCACCCAGTCGAAGCCGCAGCCGGCCGCCATCTCCACCAGCTGCGGCGACGGGATCATCACCGAAAGGCCGAGCGCCGGCTCGCCGGCCGCGAGCTTCGCCTTCATCGCATTGGCACGCATCGGCGGCTGCTACTCAGCGCTTCGCTGCGTCAGTTACCGCCCTGCCCGACCGACTCCGCGAGCTTGCGGTAATACGCCTCCTGCCGCTGCACCATCTCGGACGACTGCTTCTCGCCCGCCACGATGTGCCGCATCTTGCCGACATTCACCACCGCGTCGACATAGGCCGGATTGCCGGCCGCCTGCGTGATCGCGGCCTCGATCTTCTTCACCACCGGCTCCGGCGTGTCCTTCGGCACCGAGACCAGCGTGTAGACTTCGGTGATCACGTCGTAGCCGAGGTCCTTCAGCGTCGGCACCTGCGGGTAGTCGGCGAAACGATCGCTCGGCCCGGCCGCCAGCAGCTTGAGCTGGCCGCTCTGCACGAACGGGCCCCAGCTGCCGCCGGTGAAGCCGAAGTCGACCTGCTCGCCCATCACCGCCGTCACCACGCCGTTGCCGCTCTGCACCGGCACCGGCACGATGCGGATGCCGGCTGATTTCGCGATCGCCGCCATGATCACGCGGTCGAGCTGGTAGAACGAGGCGTATTTGATGTCGCGCTTCTCCGCCTTCGCCTTCTCCACCATCTCGCGGAAGTCTTTCCACGGCGCCTTCGGTGAGGCGACCATGGCTTCCTGGAACTGCGCCACCACGGCGACGTGGCGCAGGTCGCTGGCGCCGTATCCGACCTTCGCGAACAGCGGCTCGAACGTGTAGGTGGTCGAGGTGGTGAAGTAGAGCGTATAGCCGTCGGCCGGCGCGGCCTTCGCCAGCATCGCGCCCACCGCACCGCCGCCACCCGGCTTGTTCTCCACCACGAACGGCTGCCCGAGCTGCTCCGAAAGGATTTTGGACAGCGCGCGCGCCTGCTGGTCGGTGCCGCCGCCGGCGCCGTAACCGACGATCATGCGCACCGGCTTTTCCGGCCAGCTCTGTGCCAGCGCCGGCGCGGCCAGCGCGGCGGTCGCGACCACCGCCCCGACGATCCTCGACAGCAAACCGCTCATCCCATCCTCCCGAAGCTGTATGTTGATTTTCGTTAGGCCAATCGATGCATCAATACGGATGCTGCGCAAGCGGCACGCGGCCGCAAGCCTCAGTTTTCGTCCGGCGCGCCGCGGAAGCGGCGGTTGGAAACCGACAACCGCCAGGCGGAGAGCGCCGCCAGGATCAGGATGCCGACCGCGATCGGCCGCTGCAGCAGCGCTTCCGGCTTGCCGTCGGTGATGATCAGCGCCTGCCGCAGCGACAGCTCGAACATCGGCCCGATCACAAATCCGATCAGGAAGGCGACGAACGAGAAGTCGAGCTTGCGCATGAACCAGCCGAGCACCGCGAAGGCGATCACCAGGTAGGTGCCGAACAGCGTGCTGCCCTCGAGGTAGGCGCCGACCAGGCAGAGGAACACGATGACCGGAACGATGATGCGCTCCGGGATCAGCGCCAGCCCGGCGAAAGCGCTGGCGCCAAAGAAGCCGATCAGCAGCATCAGCGCGCTCGCGATCAGCATCGCGGCGTAGATCCCGTAGAT
>DASWSO010000500.1:0-2582 GCA_036402635.1 Xanthobacteraceae bacterium | reverse complement strand
CCATGCGCGCAAGATGATGGCCGGCATGCTGGCATTACGCGAGCGCAGCGCCAACCGGCCAGAAGAGCGGGAGGAGCGCTGATGCCGACCTACAAGGCCCCGGTCGACGATGTCATGTTTCTCCTGCGCGACGTCTTTCCGATCGAGCGCCACAACAATCTTTCGGGCTTCGCCGATGCCTCGCCCGACGTGATCGAGGCCGTGCTCGGCGAGGCGGCGAACTTCTGCGAAGAGGTGGTTCAGCCGCTTAACCGCGTCGGCGACATCGAAGGCTGCACGCGCCACCCGGACGGGCACGTGACCACGCCGGCAGCGTTCAAGCAAGCCTACGACCGGTTCCGCGCGGGCGGCTGGATCGGCATCTCGGCTCCGGTAGAGTATGGTGGCCAGGGGCTGCCGGAGACGATGACCACGCTGGTCAACGAATTCCTCTGCTCCGCCAACATGGCGTTCGCGATGTATCCGGGCCTGACGCAGGGTGCCATCGCCGCGCTCCTGGCGCACGGCACGGCGGAGCAGAAACAGAGCTTCCTTCCCAAGATGCTGGCCGGCGAATGGACCGGCACCATGAACCTCACGGAGCCGCATTGCGGCACCGATCTCGGTCTGTTGCGCACCAAGGCGGTGCCGCAGGCGGACGGCAGCTACCGGATCAGCGGCACCAAGATATTCATCTCGGCCGGCGAGCACGACCTCGCCGACAACATCGTGCATCTCGTGCTGGCGCGCATCGCCGGCGCCCCCGAGGGCACCAAGGGGCTCTCGCTGTTCATCGTGCCGAAGCGGCTGCCGAGCGCCGACGGCTCCGCTGGCGCGCCGAACGGGGTGTCGTGCGGCTCCATCGAGGAGAAGATGGGCATCCACGGCAATTCCACTTGCGTGATGAACTACGATGCAGCGACCGGCTGGCTGATCGGGGGCGAGAACCGCGGCCTCAACGCCATGTTCGTGATGATGAACGAGGCACGGCTCGGCGTCGGCGTGCAGGGGCTTGCGCTTTCGGAGGTCGCCTACCAGAACGCCGCCGCCTACGCCAAGGAGCGGCTGCAGGGGCGCGCCCTCTCCGGCCCGCAGTCCCCCGACAAGCCGGCCGACCCGATCATCGTGCATCCCGATATCCGCCGCACGCTGATGACGATACGCGCCTTCAACGAAGCGGCGCGCGCGCTGGTGGTCTGGACCGCGCTGCAGGCGGACGTGGCGCATCGCGCCGAGGACGCCAAGAGCCGGGAGGCCGCCGACGACCATATGGGCCTGCTGACGCCTGTCATCAAAGGCGTGCTCACTGATACCGGCTTCGCCAATACCGTCATGGCGCAGCAGGTGTTCGGCGGGCACGGCTACATCGCCGAGCACGGCATGGAGCAGTTCGTGCGCGATGCCCGCATCCCGATGATCTACGAGGGCGCCAACGGCATCCAGGCGCTCGACCTGGTCGGCCGCAAGCTGCCACGCAACGGCGGGCGCGCCGTGATGGCGTTCTTCAACGAGGTCGGTGCCTTCCTCAAGGAGCACGCCGGCGACGACGAGCTCAATCCTTATCTCCGCCCGCTCGGGATCGCGCTCGATCACCTGCAGAAGGCTACCATGTGGTTCATGCAGAACGCGGTGGCGAAGCCCGACAATGCCGGCGCCGGCGCCACCGATTACATGCACCTCTTCGGCCTGGTCGCGCTCGGCTATATGTGGGCGCAAATGGCGAAGGCGGCGAAGGCGAAGCTCGCCAACGGCGCGGACGGCGGCGCCGACCGCATGAATGCCAAGCTGGTCACCGGCCGCTTCTTCATGGAGCGCATGCTGCCCGAGACCGCGGCGCAGCTGGCGCGTATTCAAGCCGGCGCGGCGAGCACGATGGAGCTGCCCGCCGAGGCATTTTGATGAGCGCGGGACGGCGGTAACGACCATACCGGAACTCCTGCTTGGCTTGGTCGGTTGGATCGCAGCAGCGGTTGCCCTACACTTGGCAGGACGGCGGGCGCTCAGAAGGCCGCACCCATGAACGAATATGCCATCCTCGCCTTTGTGATCACCCCGGCACTGGTCATCGTCTTGGGTTGGGGCGCCCTCTTCGTCTTTGAGCACCACGAAAAACGCCGGCAGCTGCATCCAGGCGAATGACTGTTCGACCAAGGGGCACTTCCATTCCGGACAACCTAACCGGCGGATGCCAATGCGGCGCGGTCCGTTATGAGTGGACCGTGCACCCGACCTACGCCAGCATCTGCCACTGCCGCATGTGTCAGAAGGCGTCGGGTCAGCCGTTCATGGCTCTCACCGGAGGCAAGCGCGAGCATCTGCGCTGGACCCGTGGCGAGCCGTCTGTGTTCAAGAGCTCCGACAAAGGCGAACGCGGTTTCTGCAGCCGATGCGGCACGCCGCTGACCTATCGCTTCGAAGGCACGGGCCGCATCAGTGTGACCATCAACAGCCTCGACGATCCCGAGGCGATGCGGCCGTCCAAGCAATATGGCATCGAAGGCAAGGTTTCGTGGGTGGACACCATCGGGGCGCTGCCGGCGCACCGGACCGAGGACTGGATGAAGGCTGAGGACGTGGGCGAGATCGTCAATTACCAGCACCCC
>DASWSO010000499.1:0-5762 GCA_036402635.1 Xanthobacteraceae bacterium | reverse complement strand
CGGAGCCTGCGCTCGATCACGCCGCACTGCATGCCGGCGCGGCGAGGACGATCGCTGGCGTCTTGCGCGCGCTGCCGCAGCATGCCGCGCGCGGGCAGCTCTACCTTCCGCTCGACCTGCTGGCGCGCCATGCGGTGTCTCCCGAGACCATCACCGCGCGGCAGCCAAGCCCTGGCCTCCTTGCCGCGCTCGATGAGCTGCGGGACGCCGCCCGGCAGCATCATGACGCCGCCGTGCGCTTGCTTGGCGAGCTTCCGGCGCAAACCCGTGCGGCCTTTCTGCCGCTGGCGCTTGTGCCACTGCAACTCGACGCCGTAGGCGCCTCCGACCCGTTCGCGCCTGCCGAGCCGCCGCAATGGCGCAAGCAATGGCGGCTCTGGCGTACCGCGCGGAACTGGCGGCGGTAGCCGCGCGTGAGGCGGACACGCTGGCCGGGCTCCCTCCCCCTGAAAGGGGAGGTCAGATCACTCCGCCGCGACATCCGCCGGCTCGCCGGCGATCCAGCGATCGAGATCGGCGAGGGCGCGCGCCGCAATCGCGCGCTTCTTCGCCTGGGTCTTGGCGGTGCCGCGCAAACGCTCGCCGTCGGGGCCGCGGGTCGGCACCCGCTCAAGCGGCGGAAACAGCCCGAAATTGACGTTCATCGGCTGGAACGAGCGCGCGGCGCCGGCGCCGCCCGCATCCACATGGCCGCCGGTGATATGGTTGAGCAGCGCGCCATGCGCGGTCGTCGAAGGCGGCAGCGCCACCGGCTCGCCGAGCCGTTCGGCGGCCGCGAAGCGTGCCGCCAAGAGACCGATGGCGGCGGATTCGACATAGCCCTCGCAGCCGGTGATCTGGCCGGCGAAGCGCAGCCGCGGCAGCGCCTTGAGGCGCAGCGTCGCGTCGAGCAGCTTCGGCGAATTGAGGAAGGTGTTGCGGTGGAGGCCGCCGAGGCGGGCGAACTCGGCGCCTTCAAGTCCCGGGATAGTCCGGAACAGGCGCACCTGCTCGCCGTGCTTCAGCTTGGTCTGGAAGCCCACCATGTTGAACAGCGTGCCGAGCTTGTTGTCCTGCCGCAGCTGCACCACCGCGTACGCCTTGACGTCCGGCCGGTGCGGATTGGTGAGCCCGACCGGCTTCATCGGTCCGTAACGCAGCGTCTCCGGCCCGCGCTCCGCCATCACCTCGATCGGCAGGCAGCCGTCGAAATACGGCGTCGAAGCCTCCCACTCGTGGAACGACACTTTGTCGCCCGCGACCAGCCCCTGCACGAAGGCGGCGTACTGGGCGGCGTCGAGCGGGCAGTTGATGTAGTCGGCGCCGGTACCGCCCGGGCCGGCCTTGTCGTAGCGCGACTGGAACCAGGCCACCGCCATGTCGATCGTGTCGCGATGCACGATCGGCGCGATCGCGTCGAAGAACGCCAGCTCGCTCTCGCCCGCGACATCGCGCACCGCCTCGGCGAGCGCCGGTGCGGTGAGCGGGCCGGTGGCGACGATCACGCTGTCCCACTCCTCCGGCGGCAGTCCGGCGACCTCCTCGCGACGGACCTCGATCAGCGGATGCGCCGCCAGCGCCGCGGTCACCGCTGCCGCGAAGCCCTCGCGGTCGACCGCCAGCGCGCCGCCGGCCGGCACCTGGTTGGCGTCGCCGGCGCGCATGATCAGCGAGCCGAGCCGCCGCATTTCGGCGTGCAGCAGGCCGACCGCGTTGCCTTCCGCATCGTCGGAGCGGAACGAGTTGGAGCAGACCAGCTCGGCCAGCGCCTCGGTCTTGTGCGCGGCGGTCGAGCGGACCGGCCGCATCTCGTGCAGCACCACCGGCACGCCGCGTTCCGCGAGCTGCCAGGCGGCCTCCGAGCCGGCGAGCCCGCCGCCGACGATGTGGATGGGTTTCATGGCTGCGGTTTGTCGCGCGCCGGCGGCGCCGTCAACCGCGAGCGGCGGTCTGAACGGCGGCCATTGAACGGCTGCGGCCCGGGGTCCTCGCGGAACGGCTGCGTCAGCATGCGGTCGAGCCGCAGCTCCGCCGGGTCGCGGAACTGCTCGATGCCGATGGTCATGCCGCGATGGCCGGCCGCCGGCCGCGGCCGGTAGGTCCCGAACAGGCGGTCCCAGAGCGGGAAGTTGAAGCCGAAATTGGTGTTGGTCTCGGCCGGATCGATCGAATGGTGGACGCGGTGCATGTCGGGCGTCACCACCAGCCAGCGCAGCACGGCGTCGAAGCGGCGGGGCATGCGGACATTGCTGTGGCTGAACATCGAGGTGGCGTTGAGCAGCACCTCGAAAATCAGCACCGCCAGCGCCGGGATGCCGAACGCCGCCACCACCGCGATCTTGATCCCGAGCGAGAGCAGGATCTCGATCGGGTGGAAGCGCACGCCGGTGGTGACGTCGATGTCGAGGTCGGCGTGGTGCATGCGGTGCAGCCGCCACAGCGTCGGCACCGCGTGGAACATCACGTGCTGCAGGTAGATGGCGAGGTCGAGCACCACCACGCCGGCGGCGACCTTCAGCCAGTACGGCCAGTCGGTGAGGCTGAACAGGCCCCAGCCGGCCGCCTCCCCTCGCAGCGCGACCCCGACCGCCGCGGTCGGCAGCACCAGCCGCACCAGCAGCGTGTCGAGCGCCACCACGCCGAGATTGTTGGGCCAGCGCCGCCCCCGCCCGACGCTCCAGTCGCGGCGTGGCGCAAAGATTTCCCACAGCGCCATGGCGGCGAACACGCCGGCGAAGCAGGCAAGGCGGATGAAGGGTTCGCTGGTGAGGAAGGCCGGCATGCGCCCAGCATCTATGATCGCGGGCGCCTGCCGCAACGCGGCGGCGCGTGCGGCGGCCGGAAAATGAAAACGCCCGCGTGCGGCGGGCGTCTCCGTCAGTCGCTCGGTTGGCCGAAGCGCGCGGCTCAGTTGCCGTTGAGGTACTGGTTCGGATCGACCGGGGTCGAACCTTTCCGGATCTCGAAGTGGAGCTGCGGCGAGGAAACCGTGCCGGTCTGCCCGGCCAGCGCGATGATCTGCCCGCGCTTGATCGGGTCGCCGCGCTTCACCTTCAGCTCGCTGGCGTGGGCGTAGGCGGTGACATAGCCGTTGGAGTGGCGCACCAGCACCAGGTTGCCGTAGCCCTTGAGCTCATTGCCGGCATAGGCGACCACCCCGTCCTCGGCCGCCTTCACCGAGGTGCCTTCCGGCACCGCCAGGTTGATGCCGTCGTTCTGCTGCCCGTTCGGCTTCGGTCCGAAGCCGGCGATGACGCGGCCGCGCACCGGCCAGCGGAAGCTCGGCCCGCCCATCGCCGACGGCTGGTTCTCCTTGGCGTCGGCGGCGGCGTCGGTGGGAGCCGAGGCGACGTGGGCGCGCTCCTTCGGCTGCTCGGCGGGCTTCGCCACCGGCAGCGCGACCGGCGCCAGCGAGGCGGTCTGCACGCCCTTCGGCGCCGGCTTGGCGGCCGTCTGGGCGGGTATCGGCTTGGCGGCTACTGGGGCCGGCGCTGCCTGCGGCGCGGCAGCCTGGAGCTTCGGCGGCAGTGCCAGCGCGCGCGCGGCCGGCGCCTTCGGCTTTTCCGCCACCGCGGTGGTCTGGATCTTCTGCTGCGCCACGCCCGGGATCACCAGCCGCTGACCGATGCGCACATTGGTGGTGGGGGTGATGCCGTTGGCGCGGGCGACTTCGGCGCCCTTCTTGCCGTATTTCCGGGAAATCCCCAGCAGGCTCTCGCCGGGCGCGACGACATGCACGCCGGAGGCCGGCTGCGGCGCGGCTTTCGCGACCTGCACCGGCGGCGGCGAGGCCGGAACCGCGCCGGTGCCGGAGCGGTAGTGGGCCGGCGGCGCCGGCAGTGCGGCTGCGTGCGTCTGCGGCAGCGGCTGGGATTCGATCCGGCCGGTCGGCGCGGCGACGGCGGCGACTTCCTGGCTGGTGGACGGGCGGCCGAGCGAGCCGGTCGAGAACGGGTTGTCGTTGAACCGGTTCATGTCGGTTCCGCAGCCACCGAGGCCGGCGGAAATCATCGCGGCGATGGCAAAACGCGTTGCCGCGCGCGCCCGGAAAGGCTCGACGTGATGAGGCATGAGGGTACTCGCGACGCTACTGGGGGACACCTTCCCCGAGTAAACAGTGCGCGAGTAAACAAGCATTTAAGCGTGGTGAATTGGCCTCAACCTTAATCCGAATTGACGGAAAATCCGGTCGATCTGCAACACTCCCCCACCCTGAAGAGCATCGCGCATGCGATGCGTCTCGAACGGCGAGGCCGGAAACTGTGGCGGTGAGAACCCCTACAACTCCCGCGCCTGGCCGGCGAGCAGCGGCACGAACCGCACCGCGATCAGGTCCTCGGCGGTGAGGCCCTCGCGGCGGTTGCGGTAGCGCACGATCACCTGGGTGTCGTCGTGCGGGCCGACCGGCGACAACAGGATCCCGTCCGGCCCGAGCTGGTCGAACAGGGCGTCCGGGATCTCCTCGGCCGCCGCGGTGACGATGATGCGGTCGAACGGGGCCTGCTCCGGCAGCCCCTTCATCCCGTCGCCCACCACCACGTGCACGTTCGTCAGCCCCAGCGTCTCCAGCCGCACCCGCGCGGATTCCGCCAGCGTGCGGTAGCGCTCGACGCTCCACACCTCGCGGGCAATCCGCGACAGCACCGCGGCCTGGTAGCCGGAGCCAGTGCCGATCTCGAGCACCTTGTGGTGCGGCTGCAGCTCCAGCTGCTCGGTCATATAGGCAACCACGTAGGGCTGGCTGATGGTCTGCCCGCAGGCGATCGGCAGCGCCTGGTCGGCATAGGCCCCCTCGGCGAAGTCGCTTGGAACGAAATGCTCGCGCGGCACCTCATCCATGGCGCGCAGCACCGCCGCGTCGCCGATGCCGCGCCGCCGCAGCGTCAGCAGGAATTCCATGCGCGCGACATTGCCGTCGCTGGGCGTTTCCGGCACGTCCGAAGCCTCTTGGTTGCGGCGCCTGGCGCCGATGATGGATCGCCGCAGCAGCGCCCGCAATGCCGCGAACGGGTTCACCCTACACCGTCGCCTCAGCGAACAGGTCGGCGAGCCGCGTCATGAACGGCTCGTCGGTGAGGTCGAGGCGCAGCGGCGTCACCGCGATGCGGTTGTTGGCGAGCGCCGAGAGGTCGGTGCCGTCGCGCGGGGTCGGCCGCTCGCGCCGCGCGAACGCGATCCAGTAATACGGGTTGCCGCGGCCGTCGTGGCGCGGCTCGATCCGCAACAGTTCCTGGTCGCGCTTGCCCTGCGCGGTCACGGCGATGCTCTGCACCTCGCCGGGCGCGCAGTCGGGGAAATTGACGTTCACCAGCACGTCGCGTGGGAACCCAATGTCGATGATGCGGCGGACGATTTTGGGCCCGAACGCGATTGCGGTTTCCCAGAACGGGTTCTGCCGGGTGTTGACGCCGTAGGCCTGCGACAGCGCGACCGACGGGATGCCGAGCACGGTGCCCTCGATCGCGCCCGCGACCGTGCCGGAATACGACACATCCTCGGCGACGTTCTGGCCGCGGTTGACGCCCGAGAGGATCAGCTGCGGCGGCTCCTTGAGGATGTGCCGTACCCCCATGATCACGCAGTCTGTGGGCGTGCCCTTGATGGCGAAGCGGCGCTCGCCGATCTCGCGCAAGCGCAGCGGATCGTTGAGCGACAGCGAATGCGACACGCCCGACTGGTCGGTCTCCGGCGCCACCACCCAGACGTCGTCGGAGAGCGCGCGCGCGATCTCCTCGCAGACGCCGAGCCCGGGCGCGTGGATGCCGTCGTCGTTGGTGATCAAA
>DASWSO010000498.1:0-5027 GCA_036402635.1 Xanthobacteraceae bacterium | reverse complement strand
TGGCTTCATGTCGAGCGGGCGAGCGCGCCGTCGATCATCTCGACGGTGTTCTGCACGCCGTAGACCGCGACGAAGGAGCCGAAGCGCGGGCCTTTCTCCTGCCCGAGCAGCACCTGGTACAGCAGGTTGAACCAGTCGAGCGAAACGCCCGGCTTGCCGTCCTTCGCCTTCTTCTTCTGGTCCAGGAACGGCTCGCGGCGGCCGACCTCGTAGACCACGTCCTGGATCGCTTCCGCGGTGGCGTCGGCGGCGAGCTGCGAGAGCGCGTCGCGCAAGTCCATCAGGGCGGCGCGCTCGGGCCCGGTCGGCTCGCGGAAGCGCTTGGTCGGCAGCACGAAGTCCCGGAAATAGTGGATCGCGTAGCCGACCAGCGCATCCAGCTTCGGATGCGTCTGCGGCGTCACGCCCGGCCGGTAGCGCCGGATGAAGCCCCACAGGGTCTCGGCGTTCTCGGCGTTGGAGGAGGAGACGAGCGTCAGCAGCATCGAGAACTGGATCGGGATTTCCGGCTTCGGCGGCGCGCCGGAATGGATGTGCCAGACCGGATTGGACAGCTGCTGCTTCTCGTCCTGCCGCTGGTAGCCTTCAAGGAACTGCTGGTACTCGTCGACGTGGCGCGGGATCACGTCGAAGTAGAGCCGCTTCGCCGACTTCGGCTCGCGATACATGAACAGCGCGAGGCTCTCCGGGCTGGCGTAGCGCAGCCACTCGTCGATGGTCAGGCCGTTGCCCTTCGACTTGGAGATCTTCTGGCCCTTGTCGTCGAGGAAGAGCTCGTAGTTGAACCCTTCCGGCGGCCGCCCGCCGAGCGCGCGGCAGATCTCGCCCGACAGCTTGACGGAATCGATCAGATCCTTGCCGGCCATCTCGTAGTCGACGCCGAGCGCGACCCAGCGCATCGCCCAGTCCGGCTTCCACTGCAGCTTGGTGCGCCCGCCGGTGACCGGTGTGGTGACACGCTCCCTGCTATCCGGGTCGTCGTAGGTGATGGTGCCGGACTTGGCGTCATGCGCCAGCACCGGCACCTGCAGCACCACGCCGGTCACCGGCGAGATCGGCAGGAACGGCGAATAGGTGGCGGCGCGCTCCTCGCGCAGGCTCGGCAGCATGATGGACATGACATCCTCGAAGCGCGCCAGCACCTGCAGCAGCGTCGCGTCGAACACGCCGGCCGTGTAGCACTCGGTCGACGACATGAACTCGTATTCGAATCCGAACGCGTCCAGAAACGCCCGCAGCCGCGCATTGTTGTGCTCGCCGAAGCTCGCATGGGTGCCGAACGGGTCCGGCACGCGGCTGAGCGGCTTGCCGAGGTGCGGCGCCACCAGCTGCTTGTGGGGGATGTTGTCCGGGACCTTGCGCAGCCCGTCCATGTCGTCGGAGAACGCGATCAGCCGGGTGCGCACCTTGTCATCGGTGAGCACGCGGAACGCGTGGCGCACCATGGTGGTGCGGGCGACCTCGCCGAAGGTGCCGATATGCGGCAGCCCGGACGGGCCGTAGCCGGTCTCGAAGATCACCTCGTCCTTCGGCCGCTGCGCCAGCCGCGCGACGATCTTGCGCGCCTCCTCGAACGGCCAGGCGGACGACTGCTCTGCGAGCGTGCGGAGCGATGCGGCAAGGTTTTGCAGATCGACGGCGGACATGGCCGGTTGTTTGGTGCAAAGCGGCGGGGGAGGCAACGGTTGTTTTGCCGGCGGCCAGCGGCGCCTCACGCGCTGTCGCCGGACCTCAAGCCGGCAACGACGGCTTCATAGCGACCGCGGGCTAGAACGGGCTGATCGGGAAATAGCGCAGCCACAGTTCGGTGAAGCGTCCCTTTTCCCAAAGCCGGTACAGGCCCCAGTTCAGCGCCTGCCGCAGCGTGTCGTTGCCGCGGCGCACCGCGATGCCGATGCCCTCGCCGAAGTAGCGGCTCTCGGTGAACGGGCCGCCGCGGAATGCGCAGCACCCGGCCGACTCGCTGCCGTTCAGCCAGAACGCCAGCTGGATGCCATCACCGAACAGCAGATGGACTTCGCCGGCGCGCAGCGCCTTGCGGGCGTCCTCCGCGGTCGCATAGGGGCGCACGTCGGCACTGCCGAAAAAGGTCTTGAGGTACGCCTCATGGGTGGTGCCGGCCACCACCGCGATGCGGGCGCCTTCCAGCTGCTCCGGCAACACGTTGACAAGCGGACTGTCGCGCTGCGCGACGAACCGCGCCGGCGAGCGGTAGTACGGATCGGTGAAGTCGGCGCGGCGTCGGATTTCCGGCGTGGCGGCGATCGACGCGATCACCGCGTCGCCGCGGTTCTCCGCAATCGCATCGATCAGCGTGTCGAACCGGCGCATCTGCACCGTGCAGGTGAGGCGCAGCTCTTCGCACAGCATGCGGGCCAGATCGACGTTGAAGCCGACCGGGCTGCCGTCCGGGCCGGCGTAATCGAACGGCGGATAGTTCACCTCGGTGAGGAAGCGCAGCACCGAGGCGGCCGGCAGCTCCGGCCGGTCCTGCCGCCGCTTCGGGTCCCAGAAGCCCGGCACCCCGGCGTCGGAGCCGCTCGCGGCCGGCGCTGCGGTCGGTTGCGCCCGCGCGTCACCGCATGCTGCAAAAAGCATCCAAAAGGTAGCGGCAATACAACCATTAAGTAATTTTACTCGCCTGCAGCGTGTATCGACGCTACGCTGATCGCTGCTTGGAAGCTCTGGCCGCACCATGTCGCCCGCTTATCGGGGAAACGGCACGGCGTAAAGGTGCGTAGCGGCGTCGGGGGCTACGGCGTGGCATATGTGGGGGAGACCGGCCCGACCAACGGTTGGGCCGCGGACTATGCCGATGTGCCGGCCGGCCGGGCCCGCGGGGCCGCCGGCTTTGTGCGCGCGTCGGCTGCATTGCTGCCGCCGGCGGGGCTCGATCATATTCCGCTGGCGGTCTGGCGCGCGCTCGGCTCCTGCAGCGAGATCGATTGCCTGCGCCACCGGCTGGCTCCGGCGACCATCGCGGCAGCGGAGAGCCGGGCCCGCGCGCTCGGCGTCGGCGCCGACGAGGTGCTGATCACGTTCGGGCGCTGCACGGCGGAGGAATATGCCCGCGCGCTCGCCGCCTCGCTGATGCTGCGGTTCGAGCCGCTCGGTTCGGCGCCGCGGGAGCTGTGCACGCTCACCGACGACATGCTGTCGTTGGCGGCCAATGCCGGCTTGCTGCCGGTGCGGCGCGGCAGCAGGCAGATCTGGGCGATGGCGCCGCGAGGCTTGCAGGCGCGCCGGCTGATCGCGCAGGTGAACGCGCATCCGGAGCTGCGGCGGCAGATCTGCATCACCTCACCCGGGCAGATCCAGGGCTTCGTCAAGCGGCATGCGGCGGCGGCGCTTGCCGGCGAAGCAAGCGACGGGCTGCGGCGCAAGCGGCCGCTTTGGTCCGCCGCCAGCAGCTGGCGCCCCGCCAAGGTGCTGTGCGGATGCCTCGCGGCGGCCTGCACCGTGGTGGCGGCGCTCGCGCCCGCGCTGGCGCTGGCGCTGCTGCAGCTGTTCGTCACCGCGATGTTCCTGGCCTGGACCGCGCTGCGCGTTGCCGGCGGAATGCGCCGGCCGCTGATCGTGTCAGCGGCACGAATCGCCGATGAGGAACTGCCGACCTACACCATCATCGTGCCGCTGCACCGCGAGGCGGCAGTGCTGCCGCGGCTGGTCCGCTCGCTGCAGGAGCTCCACTACCCGGCCGAGAAGCTGCAGATCCTGATCGTGCTCGAGTGGGACGACGTGGCGACCCGGCGCGCCGCTGCGGCGCTGCGGCTCGGGCCCCCGTTCGAGATCGTGCTCGCTCCGCCGGGCGATCCGCGCACCAAGCCGAAGGCGCTGAACGCCGCGCTGCTGCTCGCGCGCGGCGAATTCATCGTGATCTTCGACGCCGAGGACCGGCCCGAACCGGACCAGTTGCGCCGCGCGCTGCAGGCTTTCGCCGGCGACGACGAAACGCTGGTCTGCGTGCAGGCGCGGCTGACCATCGACAACACCGCCGACGGCTGGCTCGCACGGCTGTTCACGGCCGAATATGCCGGCCAGTTCGACGTGCTGCTGCCGGGCCTCGCGGCGTTCCGGCTGCCGATCCCGCTCGGCGGTTCATCCAATCACTTCAAGACCGCGATCCTGCGCCAGGCGGGCGCCTGGGATCCGTATAACGTCACCGAGGACGCGGATCTCGGCACCCGGCTGGCGCGGCTCGGCTACCGCACCGCCGTGATCGCGTCGAGCACCTACGAGGAGGCGCCGAGCGCGCTGCGCCCATGGCTGCGCCAGCGCACCCGCTGGTTCAAGGGCTGGATGCTGACCTGGTGCGTGCACATGCGCCAGCCCGGGCGGCTGCTCGACGAACTGGGCGCCGCCGGTTTCGCGAGCTTTCAGTTGCTGCTGATCGGAACCGTGTTCGCCGGCCTGGTGCAGCCGTTTGCGCTGTTGGCGGCCGCATGGACGATCGCCAACGCCGCCGTGCTTCCGGGCGACGCGACGCCGCTGGCCGCGATCATCGGGTGGTTTCATCTCGGCACCTGGATCGCCGGCTATGCGGCATCGATCGTGCTGGCTTTCGTGGGGCTGCGGCGCCGGCGGCTGCTGCGCATCGCTTCCGCGCTGCTCTGGATGCCGGCGCACTGGGCGTTGCTGTCGGTCGCGGCCTGGCGCGCGCTGTGGCAGCTGATCGTCGACCCGTACCGCTGGGACAAGACCGAGCACGGGCTTGCCCGCACCTCGCGGCTCGCTGCCGCCGATCAGATGTAGCGCCGCAGATCGGTGGCCGCTTCCTGCGGGGTCCGCTTCATGTTGAACGGCGCGACGAACTGCCCGCGCTTGTCCATGAGATACACCAGCGCGGTGTGGTCCATGGTGTAGCCGCCGTCGGTCGGGACCTTCCTGGAGTAGACACGGTACGATTTCAGCATGCGCTCGACGTCCTCGCGGCTGCCGGTGAGCGCCATCAGGTGCGGATCGAAGCTGCCGAGATAGTCCTTCAGCACCGCCGGCGTGTCGCGTTCCGGATCGACGGTGACGAAAGC
>DASWSO010000497.1:0-2954 GCA_036402635.1 Xanthobacteraceae bacterium | reverse complement strand
GCGTGAGGCGAGGCGGGCGATCGTGTGCGGAACGCGCCATTTCAGCTTGCGGACCAGCGTGCCGGCCAAGCCGGGTGGCTGCCAGTGGGTCTGCACGCATATTTCGGCGTCGAGACCGGCTTTCGCGCGCAGCGCCGCCGTTGCCGCTTCGAAGGCGAGCTCGTAGCGGCCGGCGGCGAGACGCAGGCGTGGTCGGATGTCGTGGAGGTTCTGTGGCCTGCGTAGAACGCCGCCGGCGGTCAGCAGAGCGCCGCTCCGATCGAGCTTGCCGGCTGCCGCCCGGAACCGCGCCGAGAGCCGCAAGCGGGTCGGCAGCGGCGCAGCCGCAAGAGGCGCCGGTCGCTCGGTCAGCATCACAGACGTGACGGTCAGGTCCGCGTTGCCGAGGTCGGAGAAATGGAAGACGAAGGCGGCGCTTCCGCCCTGCCGGTCGCTCAGCCGGGGCGGGACATCGAAATCGAAAACGGCTCCCTCTTGCAATTCCTCCGCCGTGAAGTCCCGGCAGCCTCGTTCCGCCCTGGCGGATATGTCGACCGCGAGCACCGGATATCCGCTGTGGAGCGGCTTACCGGCGTCGCCACGAACCGTCAGCCGGTAGCCGCCTTCCGGCAGGAGAAACGCCGCCGGACCGACGAGAAAGCCGCCCGGATGCCGCCGCCGGGCGGCGACAACGTTTCCATCGGGGAGACGGCGCGCCGAGGGGAGCGGCGCCAGCCGGCTCAGCAGATCCCAAGACCTGGGAGCGTCCGCCGCCGATGTCGGCACAACAGCCGGCTCGAGCCGTACGTCCGCGACTTCGAGATCGGCGTTACCGAAGGCGAAGAACTTGCAGTAGTGCGCGACCGCTTTTCCGTGATCGCTGCCGGCTGTGAACCGAACCGCTGCGTTACTCTCTCTGAGCTCGGCGGCGGTGAATTCGCTCCAGCCGCGCTGACCGATGCCGTGGGCGACGATCTCCACGCCGAGCACCGGGAAGCGCTCGACCGACGGCACTCCGGCCATGCACCTGAACGCTACTCCATAAGACCCACCGGCGAGTTGCCCCAGCGGCCGCTGCAGGAAATATCCGCTTACGGCCTTGGGTGCCTGCACGCCGCGCGCGTCGTCATGCATCAGCTAACGCAAAGCCTCGGTGGGCCACCATGCGCCGCTCCGTGCCTGCGGTCGGCGGATCATGCCTCGCGCCGCACCGTTGCGGTTGCCGCTTGTGGAATGATCGACAACCCGCCCTCGGACCACAGTCGCTGGGTCAGCCGGCGCTGGATCTTTCCGCTCGTCGTCTTCGGCAGCGTGCCGGGCTGCACGAACACGATCTCGCGCAGGAACAGCTCGTGTTCCTTCGACACTGCCTCGCGTGCATCGCCGGCGATCGTATCGAGGTTCGTCACGTGGCGCTGTGTTCGCTCCAGCTCCTGCACAACGACAATGCCGTCGTCGTCGTCGCGGCAAAAAGCGGCGCCGCAGAACGGGCGCAGCGCCGGATTGATGCCTTGCACGGTGCTTTCGATATCCTGCGGATAGTGATTGAACCCGCGGATGATGATCACGTCCTTGATGCGCCCGGTGACGAAGACCTGGTCGTCCGCATCCAGGAAGCCGAGATCCCCGGTGCGCAGCCAGATCGTCTCCGGCTCGCCGCGGATATGTGCGTTGAAGGTCAGCCGCGTGGCGTCGGGATTGCCCCAATAACCGGATGCCACATGCGGTCCGGCGACCCAGATCTCGCCCACGCTCATGCGCGGCAGCCGTCGCCGCGTTTCGGGATCGACGATGGCGACGCGCTCGCCAATCCCTTCCCGCCCGCAGGCGACAAGCTCGTGCACGTCGTCCGCATTCTCCGGCGTGGTTGCGGTGTTCGCTCCCAGCGCTTTCCGGCTCACCGGCAGCGTCCTTGGTCCGGCGCCGCGGCGTCCTCCCGAGATGAAGACCGTAGCCTCGGCCATCCCGTAACAGGGATAGGCGGCGCGCGGATCGAAGCCGTACGGGGCGAAAGCATCCGCGAAACGCCGGATGGTTTTTGCGCGCACCGGTTCGGCGCCGTTGAACGCGACCTTCCACCCTGAGAGGTCGAGGGCTCCGACCTGCTCGGGCCGCAGGCGATCGACACAGAGGTCGTAGGCGAAATTGGGCCCGCCGGCGACATCGGCCTCGTAAGCGTGGATCGCCTGCAGCCAGCGCCAAGGCCGGTGCATGAACGTGGTGGGAGCCAGCAGCACGCATGTCGCTCCCACGTAGAGCGCCTGCAGCGCGTTCAAGATCAGCCCCATGTCGTGATAGAGCGGGACCCAGCTCACGAATGTCGAGTTCCGGGTGCTGCCGAACGCACTGCTGAGCATCGCCAGATTGGCCAGCAAGGCGCCATGGCTCACCATCACGCCCTTCGGATCGGAGGTGGATCCGGACGTGTACTGCAGCAGCGCGAGGTCCTTCGCGGAGAGCGGCGTGGTCGAAGGGTGCTGAGCCGCGGATGCCCCAGTTGCACTATCGACCACGAGCACGCGCGCGGGCGCAAACCTGTCCAGAACCGCGCTGCGGGGACCGCGCGCCAGTTCCGAATTGGTCAAGACCAAGCGCGGCTTGCAATCGGCGACGATGGCCGCGCTCGCGTCGCGGCCGCTCAGCCGCCGCGGCACCATCATCGGCACCGCCACCGCGCCGGCGATGAGGCAGGCGAACAGCGCCACCATGAAGTCGAGACCCGGCGGGAATACAAGCAGCGCGCGGTCGCCCGGCTGTGCCGCGGCGGCCACCTGCGCTGCGGCGCGATGCGCCGCGTGGCGCAGCTGACCAAACGTCAACGAGGATTGTTCCGCGCCGTTGTCGGCGAGGAAGACGTAAGCGCGGTTGGTGGCCTGTTCGCTGGCACGGCATTCGAGCAGCTGCAGCAGGGACTCAAACCCGCCCACGGTCCGCTGAGCCCCGGGTATCACCGCTCAAGAGCCTCGCGCCTGCGC
>DASWSO010000496.1:0-3580 GCA_036402635.1 Xanthobacteraceae bacterium | reverse complement strand
AGTCGGCCGATACATACGCGATCCGGATGCGACCGTGTTTCGATAGGGCGGGAGGCGGCGGAGCTGTGCCGCTGCCGTAAATGTCGGCCGCCCAGATCTCGGCCGCGCGCAGCTGATCGGCCGGCGAGTTCGACGCCGCGATCCAATGACCGGGAAACACCGCGCGTTTGCCGTCCTGCAGGCCGGCCGCGACGCGCGCCTTGAGCGGGGCGATGCCGTCCCAATCGCAGCAGTAAAGCTTCGCGAACAACAAATCGCCGAGCGCGTAAGGGTATTCCGGGTCGTGCTCCACCAGCCGCGCAAATGACTCGGCCGCGGTTTCGAACCGGAACGCCGCCAGCGCCGCGTGGCCACGGTCGGAAAGCGCCGCGAGCTGGGCAGGGTCCGCCGCCAGCGCCCGGTCGAAGCTGGCGATCGCTTGGTCGTAACGCCCGAGCTGCAGCAGCACGTTGCCGCGGTTGCGCAGCGCGGCGCCGAATGCGGGCTGCACCGCGATCGCAGCGTCGAAGCTGGCGAGCGCCTCGTCGAGCTTCTCCAGCTGCAGCAGCGCGACCCCGCGGTTGTAGTGCGCATCGGCCGAACGCGGGTCGCGCGCCAGCGCTTGATCGAGCAGGGCGAGACCATCCGCCGTCCGGCCAAGCTCCACCAGCAGGCTGCCGCGGTCGACCAAGAGTGGGACGGTCGGCGCGATCGCAAACGTACGGTCGTAGCTCTGCAGCGCGTCTTCCAGCCGCCCGAGGCGGCGCAGGGTGGTGGCGCGATTGTTCAGCGCGCCCGCGAACTGCGGCTCGAGCGCGAGCGCCTGCTCGAAATCGACGAGCGCTTGCTCCAGCCGATCCAGCGCCAGCAGCGCCAAGCCGCGTCCGTTCAACGCGTTGGCGTATCCTGGCCGCAGCTGCAGCGCACGCTCGCTGCTCGCCAGCGCCTGCTCGAACTTGCCGAGCTCGCGCTGCACGTTGCCGAGATTGGAGAACGCTTCGGGGGACTGCGGATTGATTTTCACCGCGGCCAGCAGCGACTTCTCGGCGCGGTCGTGGCGGCCGCGCTGCGACTCCGCGACGCCGAGCCAATGCAGCGCGTCGAAGTGATCCGGGAACTGGCGCAGCACCACCTTGTAAAGCCGGACGGCTTCGTCGAGCTGCCCGGACTGCTGCTGCGCGAAGCCGCGGTGCAGCGATTCCATCGCCTTCAGCGACTTTTGCAATTCCGCTTCCGTTGCTGCCCGCGCTACCTGCGCATCAATGCGCGTGGCGGCGGCTGTCGTCGCAGGTCGCGGCGAATTTCGCAATGCGGGCGATCATCTCCGGCGTACCGAGCCGGGGAGGGTGCCCCTCGTCCGGCACCTCGACATATTCGAGCTGGCGCCGGCGCGCCCGCATCTGCTGCACGGTCGCTTCCGAAAGGAGGTCGGTGAGCGCACCGCGGATCAGCATCAGCGGCACCCGCGCGAGCGCGTCGAACTGCGGCCACAGCGTCGGGATCGGCTTTTCCAGGTCGGTGCCGTCGAGAGCGCGGGCGAGCTGCGGATCGTAGTTGAGCACCAGCGTTCCGTCGCGCTCGCTCCAGGTCAGCCGCGCCGCCGCCAGCCAATCGTCCGGCGTCAGTTTGGGGAATTGCGTCGCGAACAGCCGCTTGAGGATTTCGGCGCCGTCGGCGATGTCGCGCGGCGGCGGCAGCTTGCCGACATAACCCTTGATCCGCATCAGCCCCTGCGGCTCCAGCACCGGCCCGATGTCGTTGAGCACCGCGCCGGCGATCCGCGTCGGCTGTGCCGCCGCCATCAGCATGGTGAGAATGCCGCCGCGCGAGGTGCCGACGAACACGGCGGGTCCAACCCCGAGCGCCGTGAGCACGGTGGCGACGTCGGCCAGCTCGACCGCCAGGCTGTAGTTCTCGGGATTGTTGTCGTATTGCGAGCGGCCGCGTCCGCGATAGTCCAGCGCAACGACGCGGCGGGCCCGTTCCGGATGCGACGCGAGCGCGGCCGCGAGCTGTTCGAAGTCCGCGCTGGTGCGCGCCAGACCGGGCAGGCACACGACCGGCAGGAACGGCGCCGTGCGGCGGCCGTAGTCGCGGACATGCAGGCGCAGGCCGTCGCTCGCCGTGACGCTGAGGTCGCGCCCGGCGACCACCGCCGGCTCACGCGCGGGAGAGGGCAGGGCGGCGTCCAACGGGAGCCGCGTCAGTCGGTGGGGGCGGCGGCGGCGTCGTCGGCCGCGGCGTTCTGGCCGGCCTTGCCGCGCAGATCCGCGTCGATCGTCAGCCGCTCGCCGCGGCCGAAGCGGCCGCGGTAGACCTGCATGTTCTCCATCACCCGCTGCACGTAATTGCGCGTCTCCGAGAACGGAATGCGCTCGACCCAGTCGACCGGATCGATATCGCCCTTGCGCGGATCGCCGTAGCGCTGGACCCACTCGCGCACGCGGCCGCGGCCGGCATTGTAGGCGGCGAAAGCCATGGCGTAATTGCCGCCGTAGTCCTTGACCAGATCGCTGATCTCGGCGGCGCCCATCTGGGTGTTGTAGACCGGGTCGCTGAGCAGCTTCTTCTCGTGGAACGCCACGCCGAACTTCTTGGCGATATAGCGTCCGGCCGCCGGCGTGACCTGCATCAGCCCCATCGCCTTGGCGGACGAGACGGTGCGCTGGTTGAACTGGCTCTCCTGCCGCGCGATCGAATAGATCAGGCTGCGGTCGATCTCCGGACCGATCGAGGCGACCTTCGGGATGCCGGTCCCCGGGAAGGCGTACTGGTCGAGCGTGAAGCCCTGCTCGAGCGCGGACTTGCCGATCAGCAGCATCGCGCGAGCATCGTCGTAACGCGCCGCTGTCTCCGCCATCAGCACCAGCACGCCGGGCTCGCTGGTGCGCTCGCCGGAATCGGCGACGAACGGAATCACCAGATCGCGGTGGCCGGTGGCGTAGAGCAGCTCCAGCGCGCGCACCGTGTCGCTCTGCCGCAGCGAAAGCCGCTGCGCGTCGGAAAGCTCCGGCGGGCGGCGAACCGCGAGGTCGCTGCGGCCGAGCCGCGCACGCGCGAGCTGCCCGTAATAGGCGGTCGGATAGCGGCTCGCCGTTTCGTAATGGCGCCGCGCCTCGTCGCTGCGGCCCATCGCCTCGGCGGCGCGGCCCTGCCAGTAGCCGGCACGCGCCAGCGCGATCGGGCTGCGGGTGCCGCCTTGCGCGATGGTGGCGAAGTGGCCCATCGCGGTCGCCGGATCGTTGAGGAAGCGCAGCGCGATCCAGCCGGCGGTGAACGGCTGTTCGGCGCGGTAATTACCCTTCTCGGGGCGTGCGGAGTCGCGGGCGATGCGGTAGGCGGCCTGCACGTTGTCGGCATCGAGCAGCTTGCGGGCGATCAGCCGCCGCTCGACCCACCACTCGTTGGTGTCGATGATGGACTCCGGATCGCGGGGCGCCGACAGCATCAGCTGCGCGGCTTCCTCGACGCGGTCCTGACGGCGCAGCCATTGGATGCGGCTGAAGGTGTAGCCGGCGTCACCGCGGGCCGAGGCCGGCACAGCTTCGAGCAGGGCGCCGGCCTTGCCGTCCTTGTCGCTGACGGCGATGCGCGCCTGCGC
>DASWSO010000495.1:0-4570 GCA_036402635.1 Xanthobacteraceae bacterium | reverse complement strand
CGGCGCGCCCGACGAGATCGCGGCCGGCGCGGTGTTTCTCGCCAGCGACGAGTCGGCCTTCATGACCGGGTCGGATCTGCTGATCGACGGCGGCTACACGGCGGTCTGAACGCAGACGCTGCTTGGCGGTCACGCACCGAGCCGTCATGGCCGGGCTTGACGGGGTGCGAGACTCGTCAGCTGCCGGGCCGCGCCATAAGATTGTGGGGCGGCATCGCAGACAGGGGAGTACCGCATGGCCCTCTATATCTTGCTGGCCAGTTTCACCGACCAAGGCGTTCGCAACGCCAAGGATTCTCCGCAGCGCGCACAGGCGGTTCGCGACATGGCGAAGAAGGCCGGGTGCACCTTCAAGGACCTGTACTGGACGCTCGGCCAGTACGACATCGTGGGCATCATCGAAGCGCCCGACGACATCGCGGTGACGGCGCTGGGCTTGAGCATCGGCGCGCTCGGCAACGTGCGCACGCAAACGATGCGGGCTTTTTCGGGCGACGAGATGCAGCAGGTGATCGGCAGGCTGGTACAGCCCTGACGGTTGCGCTTGCAGCATTGCAGCGCTGCCGCCGACAAGGAATTGGTTGCGGCGCTGCAGGCCGCGTGGCCTAACTCGCCGGCATGGAACGCACTTCCGCGCTCACGCTGGTGTTGACCGGCGATCCGGCGCTGTACCGGATCATCTGGCTTTCGCTCGTCGTCAGCCTCTCGGCGGTGACGCTGGCGAGCCTGATCGGCATGCCGCTTGGGGCCGCGCTGGCGCTGGCGCGCTTTCCCGGTCGCAGCGCGCTGCTGGTGTTCGTCAACGCCTGCATGGGACTGCCGCCGGTGGTGGTGGGGCTGGCGGTGTATCTGCTGCTGTCGCGCTCGGGGCCGCTCGGTTCGCTCGGCCTGCTGTTCACGCCGCAAGCGATGATCGTCGCGCAGACCATCCTGGTGACGCCGATCATCGCGGCGCTGACGCGGCAGACCATCGAGGACCTCTGGATCGAGTATCGCGACGAGATGACGGCCATGCGGGTCGGGCCGCTGCGGCAAGCCGCGACGCTGCTGTGGGACGCGCGCTTCAGCCTGGTGACCACCGTGCTGGCCGGCTTCGGCCGCGCCGCGGCGGAAGTCGGCGCGGTGCTGATCGTCGGCGGCAACATCGACGGCTTCACCCGCACCATGACGACCGCGATCGCGCTCGAGACCTCCAAGGGCGATCTGCCGCTGGCGCTCGGGCTCGGTTTCGTGCTGCTGGCGATCGTGCTCGCCGTCAGCGCGCTCGCCTGGAGCGCCCGCCGCATCGGCGAGCGCTACGCCGGTTGACCCGATGCGCGCTCCGCTCTCCAGCCTGCCGATCGTGTTCGACGCCGTCTCCGTGACGGCCGCCGGCACCCACATGCTGCACGCCGTGAGCGCGACGCTGCGGCCGGGCGCGCCCACCGCCGTCCTCGGGCCCAACGGCGCCGGCAAGACCACGCTGTTGCGGCTCGCCATGGGGCTGATGCCGCCGTCGCGCGGTAGCGTCACCTGGGGCGGACGCGGCGAGCCCGGCGGCGCCGGTTGCGCCATCGTGTTCCAGCGCCCCGCGATGCTGCGCCGCTCGGTGTCGGCGAACGTCGCGTTCGCGCTGCCGCGCTCCGGCCTCACGCGTGGCGAGCGCCGCGACCGGCTCGCGCATCTGCTGGACCTCACGGCACTGACCGCGCTGGCGCACCGGCCGGCGCGCAGACTGTCCGGCGGCGAGCAGCAGCGGGTCGCGCTCGCCCGCGCGCTCGCCCGCGCGCCGGAAGTTCTGCTGCTCGACGAGCCGACCAACAGCCTCGATCCGGCCGCCACCCGCAGCGTCGAGGCGATCATCGCGCAGGCCGCCGCCTCCGGCATCAAGGTGGTGATGGCGACCCACGACCTCGGGCAGGCGCGGCGCCTCGCCGGCAACGTGCTGTTCCTCGTGGACGGCAGGCTGATCGAGCAGGCGCCGGCGCCGGATTTCTTCGTCACGCCGGCCAGCGAAAAAGCCGCCGCATTCCTGCGCGGCGACATCGTCGAGTAGGGAGTTACGCAGCATGTTCAAGCGCGTCGCACTCGCATTGCTGGCGGTGGCCCTCGCGCGCGGCGATGCCGGCGCGCAGCAGCGCTCGATCGTGGTCGCCTCGACCACATCGACGCAGGATTCCGGATTGTTCGGCCACATCCTGCCGCTGTTCAAGGCCAAGACCGGAATCGACGTGCGGGTGGTGGCGCAAGGCACCGGCCAGGCGCTCGACACCGGGCGGCGCGGCGATGCCGACGTGGTGTTCGTGCACGCCAAGCCGCAGGAGGAGGCGTTCGTCGCCGACGGCTTCGGCGTGCAGCGCTTCGACGTCATGTACAACGATTTCGTACTGATCGGGCCGAAGGCGGACCCGGCCGGCATCGCCCGCAGCAAGGACGTCGCCGCCGCGCTGCGGTCGATCAAGGAGAAAGGGGTGCCGTTCGTCTCACGCGGCGACCGGTCCGGTACTCACCAAGCCGAACTCGCACTCTGGAGCGCCGCCGGCATCGACATCGCCAAGGACAAGGGGCCCTGGTACCGCGACATCGGCCAGGGCATGGGAGCGGCGCTCAATAGCGCGAGCGCGCTCGGCGCCTATGTGCTGTCCGACCGCGGCACCTGGATTGCATTCAAGAACCGCGGCGCGCTCGGCATCGCGGTCGAAGGCGACCGCCGGCTGTCCAACCAGTATGGCGTGATCCTGGTGAATCCGGCACGGCACCCGCACGTCAAGGCAGCGCTCGGCCAGGCCTTCATCGACTGGCTGGTCTCGGCCGAAGGCCAGCAGGCGATCGCGGCCTACCGGATCGAAGGCCAGCAGCTGTTCTTCCCGAACGCCGATCGGTCCCGGTCATAGCCGGTAGGAAGCGCGCGCGGGCAAAGGCTTGCCGCCGACACAAATAGCCCCGCGTGGAGGAAACAATCGGCATCCCAGGATTGTTGATCACAACAGGGGCGAGTTGCGGCCGAGCCGAAAGCGCTGCGGCCGCGTGTGGGAGCGAGTTCCATGAAACGACAGATCCTGTTCGCGGCGGCGTTGGCTGCCTGCGTGGCTTTGCTGGTGCCGGATCCGGCTGACGCCCGCAGTGGCGGAGGCGGAGGCGGTGGTGGCGGACGAGGCGGCGGAGGCTTCGGCGGGGGGCATGGCGGAGGCTTCGGTGGCGGCCACGGGTTTAGCGGTGGCGGCATGCGCGGCGGCGGCATGGCGTTCAGCGGAGGTGGCTTCCGAGGTGGCGGCGGCATGGCCTATAGCGGCGGTGGCGGCTACCGCGGTGGCTTCAGCGGTGGCGGCGGCTTCAGCGGCGGCGGCTACCGCGGCGGCTTCAGCGGCGGCGGAATGCGGAGCGCCGGGTTTGCCGGTCCACGCGGCGGATTCGTGGGTTCACGCGCCGGGTATGCCGGGACCCGCTGGGCCGGCGGGCCTTCGCGCGGCGGCTGGGGCGGACGGTCCTATCGGCACCGCGGCTTCTTCCCGGCCGCCGTCGGGCTCGGCTTCGCGGCCGCCGCCTATCCGTATTACTACGGCGGCTACTACGATGGCGGGTACTACGACGGGGGATACTACGACGCCGGCTATGACGAGGGCTGCACCGTCACCTTGGTGCAGGACGGGTACGTCTCGCGCCGGATCTACAGCTGCGGCGACGACGGCTACGGCTATTATTGAGGAGTGCCGGGCCGATCCCGGCATGACGCAACAAAAGAGGCCCGCCGTCCGGCGGGCCTTTGCTTTGCAGCAGATGGGCGGGGCGCGTCAGCGCCACTCGCGCACGTCGACGAAGTGGCCGGCGATCGCCGCCGCCGCCGCCATCGCCGGCGAGACGAGGTGGGTGCGGCCCTTGTAGCCCTGGCGGCCTTCGAAGTTGCGGTTCGAGGTCGAGGCGCAGCGTTCGCCAGGCTCCAGCTTGTCCGGGTTCATGGCGAGGCACATCGAGCAGCCCGGCTCGCGCCAGTCGAACCCGGCCTTGACGAAGATCTTGTCGAGCCCTTCGGCCTCGGCCTGCACCTTCACCAGCCCGGAGCCCGGCACGATCATCGCATTGACGTTGCCGTTGACCTGGTGGCCCTCGACCACGCGCGCGACCTCGCGCAGGTCCTCGATGCGGGCATTGGTGCAGGAGCCGATGAACACGCGGTCGAGCCGGATGTCGGTGATCCTCTCGCCGCCCTGCAGCCCCATATAGGAGAGCGCGCGCAGCGCGGCGTTGCGCTTGCCCTCGTCGGCGATCTCAGCCGCGACCGGCACCCGGCCGGTCACCGAGATCACCTGCTCAGGGCTGGTGCCCCAGGTGACGATCGGCGGCAGCTTAGCCGCGTCGAGCCGCACCTCGGTGTCGAAAGACGCACCCTGGTCGGAGCGCAGCATCTCCCAATAGCGCACGGCCTGGTCCCAGGCGGCGCCCTTCGGCGCCCTCGGCTTGTCCTTGAGGTAGGCGAAGGTCTTCTCGTCCGGCGCCACCATGCCGGCGCGGGCGCCGCCCTCGATCGACATGTTGCAGACGGTCATGCGCCCTTCCATCGAGATGGCGCGGATCGCCTCGCCGGCATATTCGA